>NZ_JBHWIR010000041.1:0-23795 GCF_042731835.1 Kitasatospora sp. NPDC059817
CTCCACCCTCGAACGCGGCACCCGCCGAGACGACGACCTCGCCAACGCCTACCGCGAATGGCTCACCACCGCTTGACAACCCATAGGAGCATCAAGCGGTGCGGCTTCCTCAGGCCGCGTGCCCCTCGAACCTCATGGCGGGCTCGCGGGCCGGGTCGATGCGGACGACCGAGTCGAACGCGGCGGCGAGGCGTTCGATCAGCGGCAGGGTCGGATCGACACCGCTCTCCTCGATGCTCTCGACCGTCGCCTCGTCCAGCCCGGCCCGCTCCGCGAGTTCGGCGAGCGTCCAGCCGAGAGCGGATCGGCGGGCGTACACGGCCTCGGCCAGCGCCATCCGCCGCCCGGCCGCCCGGTACTGCTCGCTCTCCCGATGCTCCGGCGGCACGACCCACCGCGTGTGATAACCGCTGCTCACCGCTGCTCCTCCCGGTCGTAGACGTCGTGGTCGGCGGCGGGCAGATGCTCGGCCTCACCCGCCACCGGCCATGCGTCCCCCCCTCTGCTCCGCTAGGGAGCAACGCCCGGCCGGGGCGGGGGTTACGGGGTCAGGTCTTCGCGCTGTCGCGGGCGAGGGCGACCAGGCGGGAGATGGCGCGGAGGTACTTCTTGCGGTAGCCGCCGCGGAGCATGTCGTCGGGGAAGACCTGGTCGAAGGGGAGGCCGGAGGCGGTGATGGGGAGCTCGCGGTCGTACATGCGGTCGGCGAGGACGACCAGGCGCAGGGCGGTGGACTGGTCGTCGACCTGGCGGACGCCGCGCAGGCAGACGGCGGTGACGTCGTCGAGCAGCGCGCCGTAGCGGCTGGGGTGGACCGCGGAGAGGTGGGCGAGGAGGGTGTCGAAGTCGTCCAGGGAGGCGCCGGGGGTGCGGGCGGCGACGGCGTCGACGGCCGCGTCGGGGTAGGGCGGCGGGGCGTCCGGGAGGCCGCGGTGGCGGTAGTCCTGGCCGTCGATCCGCATCGGGCGGAAGTGCGCGGACAGGCCCTGGATCTCGCGCAGGAAGTCGGCGGCGGCGAAGCGGCCCTCGCCGAGCTTCTCCGGCAGGGTGTTCGAGGTGGCGCAGAGCTTGACGCCGTTGTCGACGAGGCGGGTGAGCAGCGTGGAGACCAGGACGGTGTCGCCCGGGTCGTCGAGCTCGAACTCGTCGATGCACAGCAGCGTGTGCTCGGAGAGGGTCCGGACGGCCTGCTGGAAGCCGAGCGCACCGACCAGGTTGGTCAGCTCGACGAAGGTGCCGAAGGCCTTGGGGCCGGGGGCGGCGTGCCAGAGCGAGGCGAGCAGGTGGGTCTTGCCGACGCCGTAGCCGCCGTCGAGGTACACGCCGGCCGGGCCGGTGGGCGCCGGGGCGGAGCGGCGGAACCAGCTGCGCCTGGGCGCGGAACCGTTTCCCCCGCCGAGGGTGGTGGCGAACTGCTCCAGGACCTGGACGGCCTCGTACTGGCTGGGCTGGTTCGGGTCCGGAATGTACGTCCCGAAGCTCACGTCGGAGAACCGGGGCGGCGGGACCATCTCGGCGACCAGCCGCTCGGCGGGCACGACGGGGCGGCGGTCGGCGAGCGCGATCGGGGAGCCGGCCGCGCTCGCGGCGGCTATGGACTCGGTCGCGGTGTCGGGGCGGGGGGCTGCTGGCACGTTAGTAGAGGGTACGCCTGGTGCAGAGCGCCTCGGGACGGCGGCCGGTGGAAGACTGAGGGCATGCAACAGTTGATCAGCCCGCTGGGCGAGCCGGTCGCCGACCCGGCCTCGCTGGAGTCGCTCGCCGCCGTCTACGCGTACCCCGACCAGGTGAATCGGGGGCGGCCCTGGCTACGCGCCAACATGGTGGCCGGTCTGGACGGCGGGGCGAGGCTGGAGGGCCTCTCGGAGGGCCTGTCCGGGGACGCCGACAAGCGGATCTTCGGTGTGCTGCGCGCGCTGTCGGACGTGGTGCTGGTGGGCGCGGAGACGGTCCGCGCGGAGGGCTACCGGCCGGCCCGGGCCCGGGCCGAGTTCGCGGTGGCGCGGGCGGCGGCCGGGCAGGCCCCGGCTCCGGCGATCGCGATCGTGAGCCGCTCGCTGACCCTGGACCTGACCGCGCCGCTGTTCACCGCCCCGCTGGTCAGGACGGTGGTGATCACCACCGCGGACGCGCCCGAGGAGCGCCGCCGGGCGGTCGCCGAGGTGGCCGACCTGGTGCTCGCCGGGGAGGGGTCGGTGGACCTGCGGGCGGGCGTGTCGGCGCTGGCGGAGCGGGGCTGGACGCGGTTGCTGAGCGAGGGCGGCCCGCGGCTGCTGGGACAGCTGGCGGCGGCGGGTCTGCTGGACGAGTTGTGCCTGTCACTGGCTCCGCTGATCACGGGCGGCGACGCGCCGCGCATCATCCGCGATGCGCAAATGCCTGACGTGCAGCGGATGCGGCTGGTCTCATTGATCGAGCAGAAAGGATTCCTCTTCACCCGCTACCTGCGTCCGCCGACCCCGTGACCGACGGGTCGTGATCCCGTTAATGCGATGCCGGGGCCCGGGGGCCGGCCACTGGAAGGGACTCACGTGTTCAAGACGGTACTGATGATCGAAAAGGCTCTCTCCGACGCGGACGTGGAACTCGTCACCACGCTCCACAGCGACGAGAAGGTCTCCTTCGTCGTCCTGATGCAGCCGCGCGGCAAGCAGGACGAGCTGCTGCGGGCGCTGGACGACGTGGCGCTCGGCCACCTCGACAAGGTGGTGCACGAGCACGACGAGTCCGAGTCCGGGCCGACCGTGGCCACCGAGTCGCTCGAACACAGCCTGCGCCACCTGCGCGCGGCCGGGGCCGAGGCGGTCGGCGAGCTGGTCGAGGAGAAGCCGCTGGACCGGCTGCGGACGGCGGTCGAGGAGCACCGCGCGGACGAGGTGGTGGTGCTCACCTCACCGCACTTCGTGGAGGAGTTCTTCCACCGCGACTGGGCCTCCCAGGCCCGGCACAAGGTGGGGGTCCCGGTGCTGCGGCTGTTCGCCAGCGACTCCTAGGGATCCCGGCCGGTGGTGCAGAATCGTCCTTGCGGTCCGCCCGCGAGGACGATTCCCCATCCCGTCCGCCCGACCATTCCGCCCCCGCCCTACGGAGCCCCGCCTTGAACGACGCCGCGCACGACCTGCACGCCCCGCACTTCATCGGCATCGGCGGCGCCGGGATGTCCGGCCTGGCGAAGATCCTCGCGGTGCGCGGCGCCAGCGTCTCCGGCAGCGACTCCAAGGAGTCCGAGACCGTCCTCGCGCTGCGCGCCCTCGGCGCGACCGTGCACGTCGGCCACGCCGCCGAGCACGTGCCGGACGGCACCAGCAGCGTGGTGGTCTCCAGCGCGATCCGCGCCGACAACCCGGAGCTGGCCGCCGCCCACGAGCGCGGCATCCCGGTGGTGCACCGCTCCGACGCGCTGGCCGCCCTGATGGGCGGCCGCCGGGCGCTGGCGGTGGCCGGCACCCACGGCAAGACCACCACCACCAGCATGCTCGCCGTCGCCCTCGGCGAGCTGGGCCTGGACCCGTCCTACGCGATCGGCGGCGACCTCGACACGCCCGGCTCCAACGCCCACCACGGCGCCGGCGAGATCTTCGTCGCCGAGGCCGACGAGAGCGACCGCAGCTTCCACAAGTACGCGCCCGAGGTGGCGATCGTGCTCAACGTGGAGCTGGACCACCACGCCAACTACGCCTCGATCGAGGAGATCTACGAGTCCTTCGAGACCTTCGTCGGCCGGATCGCCCCCGGCGGCACCCTGGTGGTCTCCGCCGACCACGACGGCGCCCGCGAGCTGACCGCCCGGGTGGCCGGCCGCGAGGGCCTCACCGTGGTGACCGTCGGCGCCGCCGAGGACGCCGACGTCCGGGTCCGCTCGGTGGTCGCCCGCGGCATGACCAGCGAGGTCACCGTCGAGCTGGACGGCGCCGAGCTGTCCTTCACCGTCTCGGTGCCCGGCCGGCACTACGCGCACAACGCGGTCTCCGCGCTGGCCGCCGGCGTCGCGCTGGGCGTCCCGGCCACCGACCTGGCCAAGGCCCTCGGCGCCTACACCGGCGTGCGGCGCCGCCTCCAGCTCAAGGGCGAGGCCGGCGGCGTCCAGGTGATCGACTCCTACGCCCACCACCCCACCGAGATGACCGCCGACCTGGAGGCGATCCGGGAGGGCCTGGAGGGCGAGGGCCGGGTGCTGGTGGTCTTCCAGCCGCACCTGTTCAGCCGCACCCAGCAGCTCGCCGAGGAGATGGGCCAGGCCCTGGCGCTGGCCGACGCCTCGGTGGTGCTGGACATCTACCCGGCCCGCGAGGACCCGATCCCCGGCGTGACCAGCGAGCTGATCATCGACGCCGCCCACCGGGCCGGCGCCGACGTCACCGCCGAGCACTCCTTCGCCGCCGCCCCCGCCGTACTGGCCGGCCTGGCCCGCCCCGGCGACCTGCTGCTCACCATGGGCGCCGGCGACGTCACCAACCTGGGCCCCGCCATCCTGGAGGAGATCCGGGGAAGCGTGCAGCACCTCTCGAACGTTGCCTCCAACGTCTGACGTACCCCGACCGGGAGCCGTGATGAGCTACGAGATCGAGAAGACCGAGGCCGAGTGGCGGGACGAGCTGAGCCCCGAGGAGTACCACGTGCTCCGCGAGGCGGGCACCGAGCGCCCGTTCACCGGTGAGTACACCGACACCAAGACCGTCGGCGTCTACGGCTGCCGGGCCTGCGGCGCGGAGCTGTTCAGCTCCGAGACCAAGTTCGACAGCCACTGCGGCTGGCCGTCGTACTACGCGCCGCTGGCCGGGGACCGGGTCCAGTACATCGAGGACACCACGCTCGGCATGCGCCGGGTCGAGGTGCGCTGCGCCCGCTGCGGCGGGCACCTGGGCCACGTCTTCGAGGGCGAGGGCTACGGCACGCCGACCGACCAGCGGTACTGCATCAACAGCGTCTCGCTGACGCTGAAGCCAGCCGAGTAGCGCCGGCCGGTCGCGCCGCGAGGGCCCGGGTTTCCGTACGGACGGACACCCGGGCCCTCGTCCGTCCCGGCCGCCAGGGCCCGAACCGCTCGGACCGCTCGGGTTCGGACCACTCAGAGCACCGGGGCTCAGGCCGTCGGGGCGAAGCGGACCGGGAGGTGGACCAGGGCCCGGTGGAACGGGCCGGGGCGCCAGAGCAGCTCCTCGGCCGGGGTGGCCAGTTCGAGGTCGCTGAGCCGGCTGGTCAGCTGCTCGATCGCGGTGATCGCGATCAGCAGCGCCGGGTCACGGGCCGGGCAGCCGTGCGGGCCGGCCGCCCAGGCCAGGTGGGCGCTCTCGCCGCTGCGCAGCTCGGTGCCGTCGGTGGGCGGCGCGGCCTGCGAGTTGGCGGCCGCGTAGGAGACCAGCACCAGGGTGCCGGCCGGGATCTCCCGGCCGTGGAAGGTGATGTCGTAGCGCGGGTAGTGGGCGGAGAGGTTGGCCAGCGGCGGCTCGTGCCAGAGCACCTCGTCGATCGCCTGGTAGGCGGTCATCGCGCCGCCGATGAGGGAGCCGGCGTAGCGGGCGTCGGTGAGCAGGCGCAGCAGGGCGTTGCCGATCAGGTTGGTGGTCGGCTCGTGCCCGGCGATCATGGTGAGGGTGATCTGCCGGATCACCTCGTCGTCCTCCAGCCCGGCCGGGTGGGTGACGAACCAGGAGGTGAGGTCGTGCCGGGGCCGCTCGCGCCGCTCGGCGACCATGGCGGTGACCACCGCGACGAGGTCCCCGTACGCGACGACGGCCTTCTCGGTGGACTCGATCATCCCGGCGATCCCGGCGACCAGCCGGGCGCTGTGCTCCTCGGGCACACCGAACCAGGTGGTGAGGACGAAGGCCGGCAGCTGGCGGGCGTACTCGGCGATCAGGTCGGCGGTGCCGACCGCCTCGAAGCGGTCGACCAGTTGGTGGGCGACCTCGGCGACCCGGCGCTGGAGCCGGTGCGGTTCGAGCAGGGCGAGGCCGTCGGTGATCACCGCGCGGTAGCGCGCGTGCACCTCGCCGTCGCTGAACAGGGCGGTCGGGCGGTAGCCGAGCACCGGCAGCAGCGGGTTGTCGGGGGCGACGGTGCGCTGCCAGGCGCGGGAGTCCTTGGAGAAGGTGTCGGTGTCGCGCAGCAGGTCCAGGGCGGCCTGGTAGTCGGTGACCAGCAGGGCCTCGACGCCGGGCGCGATCTCCACCGGGGCGACGGCCCCGTAGCGGCGCAGCCGGTCGTAGACCAGCTGCGGGTCGGCGGCGAAGACCGGGCCGTAGATCGGGGTCGGGCGGGTGTCGGTGGTCACGGGCGCTCCTCGGCGGCGGAGGCGGCAGGGACGGTCGCTACCTGGTCTGCGGGGTCGGGGGCGTCCGCGGGGGCGGCGGGCAGGCCGTCGAGGACGTGCTCGGCCAGCGCGATCAGCGCGTCCAGGCTGGCGCCGCGCTCGCGGGCGTCGCAGAGCAGCAGCGGGGTGGTGGGGTGCAGGTCCAGGTGGGCGCGCAGCACCTCGATCGAGTGGACCGGCGCGTCCGGGAAGCAGTTGACGGCGACGGCGTAGGGCAGGCCCTGCTCCTCGACCATGTCCATGATCTCGAAGGAGTCGGCGAGCCGGCGGGTGTCGGCGAGCACCAGCGCGCCGAGGGCGCCGCGGGCGATGTCCTGCCAGAGCGGGAAGAAGCGGCGCTGGCCGGGGGTGCCGAACATGTAGAGCACGAGGTTGCCGGGCAGGGTCAGCCGGCCGAAGTCGACGGCGACCGTGGTGGTGGCCTTCTCGGGCAGGCCGGCCAGGTCGTCCACCGGCCGTCCGGTCTCGGTCATCGCCTCCTCGGTGTGCAGGGTGGCGATCTCGGAGAGGGTGCGGATGAGCGTCGTCTTGCCGACCCCGAACGGGCCGGCCACCACCAGCTTCATCAGCGTCTGGTCCCGGTCGGGCAGATAGCCCACCCGGCTCGGCCGGTCGGCCGGGCTACCGGAGCGCACGGAGTCCAACGAGGAGCCTCTCGACGATGGAGCGGTCGGTCTGCTGGGCGCGCGGGATCGGCGCGCGGGCGCGCAGGCAGCCCGCCTCGACCAGATCGGCCGCGAGGAAGACGGTGGCGCTGACCGGCAGGCACAGGTGCGCGGCGGCCTCCACCACGGTCAGCGCGCCGGGGCGCAGCAGTTCCCAGAGCCGCTGGTGTTCGGGTTCCAGCTCGCGGGGCGGTTCGGTGCGGTCCGCGAACAGCACGGTGAGCCGGTCGAAGCCGGCGGTGCCGGGGCGGCTGCGGCCGCCGGTGGCCAGGTAGGCGGGCACCATCCGCCTGCGGGGTGCGGCGGTCATGATCGGACGGTGGTGTCCTGCTGCCGGCTCGGACTCGCGAGGGCACGACCCAGGGCGGCGACCTGCACCTGCATCTGGTAGGCCACGTTGCCGAGTTGGGCCTCCGGGGAGGTGAACACGGCGAGCGAGGTGTTCTCCCCGGCCGGGACGACGACGGCGTAGCCGAGGTCGGACTCGACGACGGTCTGGGCCAGCCGGGGCCGTTCGGTGTCGGTGAAGGCGCTGGTGAACGCTCGGGCGGCGGCGTGCACGGTGGCGGTCATCGCGGCGACCCGCTCGGCGGAGGCGCGGTCGAGCCCGTCGGAGGCTCCCTCGACGAGGCCGTCACCGGTGGCGATGACCGCGTGCAGCACCCCCGGCAGCTCCAGCAGCGGGGTCAGCACCCACGAGATCTCGTCGGTGGTGGTCGGGCTGGGCGTGCTGGTCACTGCTCGGCTCCTTCGGGGGTCGGGGCGGGCGGACGGACGGTGGTGCGGGCACCGGTGTCGCGGGCGGCCGCGGTCGGGCCGCTCCCGCCGGTCGGGCTGGATTCGCCGGTCGTGTTGGTCCCGGCGGCCGGGCTGGTCCCGGCGGTCGTGCTGGACTCGCCGGTCGTGCTGGTCCCGCGGGCGGCCTGTGCCACGGCGGCGCGGCCGGAGTCGGTGCCCTCCTGGAGCGCCTGCCAGTGGGCGGCAGCGCGCTCGGGCGTCCGCTCGGGGGCCCGGGCGGGCGGCTCGGCCGGTGCGGCGGACTGCCTGGCGGCGGGCTCGGGGGCGCCGGGGCCCTCGGCGGTGACCGGTCGGCGGCGCCGCCGGCTGGGCAGGCCGGTGCCGTCGTCGACCGGGTCGGCGGGGCCGGCCGGCGCGTCGGGCACCGCGTGGATGGCGGGCGCGGGGTGCGGGCCCGGCTGGTTGTGCCGGTCGGCGAGCGGGGGCGGCCCGTCGCCCTCGTCGGCGTCGCGCATCGGCGGGACGGCCTGGACGGTGGGCGCGGGGGCCGGGCCGGCGCCGGCCCGCAGCGGCAGCGGGGTGAGCACCGACAGCGGCTGCTCGTCGTCGACGACGGTCACCAGCGCGGCCGGGATGCGCAGGATGGTGCGCATCCCGCCGTACGGCGAGGGCTCGATGTGGCAGGAGAAGCCGTACTGGCGGGCCAGTTTGCCGATCACCGCGAAGCCGGTCTTGGGCGGGTTGCCGAGTTCGGTGAGCAGGACGTCGGGCGGGCCTGCCAGCAGTCGGCGGGCCCGGCGCAGCTGGTCGTCGTCCATGCCGATGCCGCTGTCGTCGATGATCACCAGCGCGCCACGGCCGCCCTGCTGGACGGTGACCGGGATGTCGGTCTCCGGGTGCGAGTAGGCGGAGGCGTTGGCGAGGAGTTCGGCGACGGTGATGGCCAGCGGCTCCGCGGCCCGGGCGACCACGGCGAGCCGCTGCTCGCGCAGGTGGTTGGCGACCTTGATCCGGGCATAGCCGGGCACCCGGGAGAGCGCGCCGACCACCACTTCGGCGAGCGGCGAGTCGGTGCGGGCCAGGCCGGGCCAGGCTTCGCAGAGCACGGCGACGGTCTGGATCCGGCGCAGCGCGACCTCGTTGCGGAAGTCGACCTCCAGCAGCCGGGGGTCGTCGTTGTCGTGCTGGAGCTGCTGGACCAGGCTCTGGATCTGGTAGAGCAGCGTCTGGATCCGGGAGGTGGCGCCGCGCATGGCGGCGCGGGCGGCGGCGTCGACGCGTTCGCGCTCGTCGGTGAGGGCGGCGGAGGCGGCGTCCAGGACGGACTGCAGCGCCCGGACGGCCTCGGGGCCGACGGCCTGCGGGTCCAGCGGGCCGACCAGCGGGGCGTTGGCGTGGCTGAGCCGGACGGCGGTGGCGGCCACCCGTTCCTGGGCGAGGTGGCCGATCTCGGCGAGCAGGGCGGCGGTGTGCTCCTCGGCGACGGTGAGCCGCCGTTCGGCCTCCCCGGCCCGGGTGCTCGCGGCGGCGGCCCGCTGGTCGGTCTCCCGGGTGGTGTCCTCGGCGGTGCGGGCTCGGCTCTCGGCCTCCCGGGTGCGCTCCTCGGCGGCCCGGTAGCGGCTCTCGGCGTGGTGGGTCTCCTCGGTGGCGCGCCGGGCGGCCTCCTGCGCCTCGCGCAGTTGCTGCTCGGCGCGGGCCAGCCGGCCTTCGGCGGCGCGGGCGCGTTCCTCGCCGTGGCCGCGGGCGGTCTCGGCGGCGACCGCCCGGGTGAGGGCCCGGGCCCGGCCGCGGGCGAGCACGCCCGCCGTCGCGGCGGCGACCAGCGCCAGGGCGATCAGCGCAATCTGCGCGATCTGCGTCATCGAAGTCCTCGGGAGTCCTCTGGGGGTCCTGGCTGGTCGGCTGCTGCCGGGCCGGGGGCCGGTGGTGGTCCGGCCGGGGCGCGGCGGGCGGTCAGTCCCGGGCGGTCAGTCCCGGGCGGCGGCGCGCGGGCGCGGGCTGCGGGCGGCGTCCTCGGAGAGTTCGCGGGCCACCTGGGCGACCTGGCCCATGGCCTCCAGGACGTTCGGCACCTCGGTGCCGTCCAGGTGCCGGTACTCGGCGGCGACGGTGAGCACCAGCCGCTCGGGCAGGCCGAGTTCGGGGTGGCGCTGCTCGGCGATCACCCGTCGGGCGGCGTCCAGCGCGGGGATCCCGGCGGTGTGCAGGGCGTGCGCGCGCTCCCGGACGTACGTCAGGTAGGCGATGTGGTGGCGGACGCCGTCGCGGTCGAGCACGGGGCCGTGGCCGGGGACGAAGATCTCGGCGCCGGTGGCCAGGATCCGCTCGCAGGCGGTGATCACGTTCTCCAGCGGGCCGGCCCAGTGCACCGGGTGGTCGCCGGGGTACTCGGGGGTCGAGCCGAAGATCACGTCGCCGGTGAAGACGGCGCGCTGGTACGGGAGGTGGACGATCAGGTCGCCGCTGGTGTGGGCGGCGGGCAGGCCGGTCACCTGCACCGGGTACTCCCCCACCCGCAGTTCCAGCTCGCCGGTGAAGACGGTGTCCGGGTGCACGGGGTCGGTGGCGGACCAGTCGAACCGTCCGAAGTGCTCTCTGAGGTAGCCGCCGAGCGGGGAGTCCGGGTCGCCGCCGACGACGAGGGCGTGCTGCTGCTGCGGGGTGGGCTCGTAGTGGATGTGCTCCAGCGCCTCGCGGGTGGAGATCACCTCGGCGTCCGGGACGACTCCGGCGCCCCACAGGTGGTCGCCGTTGGCGTGGGTGACGATCACCCGGTCGACCTCGACCCCGGCCGGCAGCAGGCGGCGGCTGGCGGCGAGGAACTCCCCGGCCAGGGTGGGGTCGTAGGGGGTGTCGATCCAGAGCGCGGTCTTCGCCGAGGCCAGCAGTCCGCAGTTGGCCAGGCCCCAGCCCCGCTTCGGGGGGAGCCACACGTACAGGTCCTCGGCAATCGCGCTCACGTTCGCACGGTTGATCGTCATGTGCGCGATTATGCCCAAAGCGTGTCAGGGGCGGGGCAAAACCTGTACGGCCGCCAGGAGTTACTGCCCCAGACTCTCCCGAGCTGTCCGGTTTCGCCCCCCGTGGTCGAGACCAATCGTCTCAACCGTCGGGACGACCCGTGGACACCTCGCCCCGGAATCCCGACGGGACGTCGGACCGGGGCGCGGGCAGGGTGCGGCAGACCTCGACCGTGACGTCGACGGTGTCCAGGCCTATCACCCGCCCCTCCACCGCGACGAATCCTTTCTCCCCCGAGCGGAAGAGCGCCGCCAGCGGGGAGTTGCGGCTCGCCGCGGTCAACGCCTCCACCGCCATCGCGGAGCCGAAGGCGAACACCCCGCAGAGCACGACGCAGGGCGCCTGCCGGGGCGTGCGGGTCACGAAGATGAAGCCGTGGTCGCGGATCAGTTCCCCGGCCGGGTTGTACAGCGCCTCGAAGGTCATTGCGCCCCACCGGGCACGGGCCTCGTCCGGGTACTCGATGGCGAAATCCGGGAACACCGCGTCCAGCACGCCACCGGAATAGGAGTTGACGCTCGGGCCCCCGATCGAGAACGTCGGCATCCGCGGATCCTGCGCGCCGGCCACCACCAGCTCGATCGTCGCCTTCCGATTGACCTTCCGCAGCAGGTCGGTGAGCCCCGCTATCGCCCTGGCCTCGGCCATCGGCATGAACAGCACGTTCTTCGGCCCGCGGCTGGTCAGCTGGCAGCCGTCCGTGGTGAAGGCGAACTCCGCGACCTCGATGCTCGGCGTGATGATCTGTACCCGGCTGTACGGCGCCAGCAGCGCCCGCAGGAAGCCGTAGCGCAGGAACAGTCTGGTCCGGGCGAGGGAGCGGGCCGCGAGGAAGCCGATCACGGCCGGAACCGATGCGATGAACACCTGGAGCAGGATCTCCATATCATCCCCACGGAGAAAGACTCGACCACGAACTGTGTGCCCTGGTTAAGTCCCCTCCGTGGCCGGAAATACCCCCCTCGCGGCAATTCCGACCGTCAGGATTGCCGCACCCGGCGTCACTTCAAGCGCTTGATCCCCTTGCGCTCCCCGGCGCACCGCTCGTACCCCAGCCACGCGTTGATCGCGAGCATCGGCGCATTGGTCTCGTCGTTGGAGGTGTACGCGCGCCGGTAGCCCGCCGCGGCCGCCAGGCGCAGCGACTCCAGCTTGGCCAGCTTGCTCAGCCCGCGCCCGCGGAACTCCCGGCGGCAGGCGGTGAACGCGGACCAGTAGCGGTCCACCCCGTCGGTCTGCGCCATGCTGAACGCGGCCGGTTCGCCGTCCACCACGGCGACGACGGTCAGTGCCCGGTCCAGGTCCGGCCGGGCCCAGTCGCCCCGCAGCCAGTCCTCGTACTCCAGGGCGTCCATCGGCACCTCGCCGGGCTCGTCCCGGACGGCGTCCGCCTCGACCAGGAACAGCGGGCGCGGGTCGGCCGCCCAGTCGGCGGCCGGGCGCAGCTCGACGCCGGCCGGCCGTACGGGCGCCTGCGGCAGCGGCAGCGCCAAGTCCCGTCCGCCGAACTGCGCCGCGCGCCCGAGCTCGTAGCCCCGGGCGGCGGCGAAGGCCAGCGAGGCGGGCTCGTCGTCCAGCCAGGTGTGCAGCTCGCTCACCCCGTGCCCGGCCAGGTGCCGTTCGGCCGCGGCCAGCAGCGCGGTGGCCGCGCCGCGCCGCCGGAACCGCGGCAGCACGCTGCCGTTGGCGTACCCGACGCCGGCGGTCGTCGTCCCGAGCACCGCCGCACAGCGCACCGCGCCGACCACCCGGCCGTCCAGCTCGGCGACGAAGGTGCGGAAGTGCTCGCCCGGGCTCTGCCGGCCGTTCATCCAGAGCAGGGCCTCGGAGGTCATCACCAGGTGCTCGCGCCCGGCCCGGTGGGCGGCGGCCACGGCCTCGGCGTCGTCGGGGCGGAAGTCACGGATCGTCAAAGAAGTCATGGGTTCCCACGCTAGCCCCGCCTGCCCGTCCGGCGCCTGCGAATTTCCCCTCGCCGGTGCGCCTCACCTGCGGCAACGGCCCCGGCTCGGGACCAAAGTCCCTCACCCCCGCGGCGGCAAGCTCAAATAATGCTCTGAGAAGACCGGGCGGGGCTTGGCAGCCGCCCCACCCGGGGACATCCTCAGCAACACGGCCGCGCGGTCCTGGCGACGAAGCCCGCACCACCCGACGGCCTCCCCACCCGGCCCTCCGAAAGGGGGCGAACCGATGACCTCCCCTGCCCTGGACCTGCCCGGCTCCGCCACCCCGGCGCGGGGCGGCACACCCCGCCTCGGCGTCGGCCTCGGCTGGCGCAGCGAGATCGACACCGTCGTCGAACGCCAACCCGGCCTGGACTGGGTCGAGGTGGTCGCCGAGAACATCTGCGCCGACCACCTGCCCGAGTCCCTGACGGTCCTGCGCGCCCGCGGCGTCACCGTCATCCCGCACGGCGTGGCGCTCGGCCTCGGCGGCGCCGACCTGCCCGACCCCGCCCGGCTCGCCAAGCTCGCCGAGGCGGCGCTCGCCCTCGGCTCCCCGCTGGTCACCGAGCACCTGGCGTTCGTCCGGGCCGGCGGCCTGGAGGCCGGCCACCTGCTGCCCGTCCCCCGCACCCGGGACTCGCTGCGGGTGATCGCCGAGAACGTCCGGATCGCCCAGGACCAACTCCCGGTGCCGCTCGCGCTGGAGAACATCGCCGCCCAGCTGGCCTGGCCCGACGACGAGCTGACCGAGGGACAGTTCCTCGCCGAACTGGTCGAGCGGACCGGCGTCCGGCTGCTGATCGACGTCGCCAACCTGCACACCAACCGGGTCAACCTCGGCATCGACCCGGCCGCCGAACTGGACCGCCTGCCGCTGGAGGCGCTCGCCTACGTCCACGTCGCCGGCGGCACCCTGGTCGACGGCGTCTGGCACGACACCCACGCCCACCCCGTCACCGAACCGGTGCTGGAGGTCCTGGCCGAACTCTGCGCACGGGTCGCACCACCCGGCGTCCTGCTGGAACGGGACGCCGCCTTCCCGCCGCCCAGCGAGCTGGCCGGCGAACTGGACGCCATCCGCCGGGTGCTGGAGGGGAGCACCCCGCGGACGGCCCCACCGGCCCCCCGCACCGAGCCCCGGGAGACCGCGGCGGGCGCGTGCCCGAGCGGCACCCGCGCCCGGCTGGCGCGGCGCCAGGAGGACCTGCTCGCCGCCCTGGTGGCCGGCGGGCCAGTCCCGCCCGGCTTCGACCCGGACCAGGTCCGCGCCCAGTCCACCGGCCTGGCCACCAAACGGCGGGACACCGTCGCCAAGGTGGCCCCCGAACTGCCCCGCCTGCTCGGCCGGCCGTACGGGCCGCTGTTCCTCGACTACGCCCGCCGGCACCCGCAGACCGGCGGCTACCGCACCGACGCCCGGGCCTTCGCCGCCTGGGCACTCGCCGACGGCGGCCCGCTCGCCGCCGACCACCGCCGGGCCCTGGAACAGTGGCTCCACCCGGCCGCCGAGCGGCCGCCCGGCGCGTTCGCCCGCCTGCGCCGAGCCCTGCGGCACTGAGCAGGCGCTGAGCAGGCGCTGAGCACCCGTCTTCACCGCACACCTTCGGGGGGAACCCGCCCATGTGGCACAACACCTACTTCGTCATCCCCGCCGTCCTGCTGGTGGCGGCCTCGCTGTACGCGGCCCGGACCAAGCATCGGGTCGGCCACGTCGCACACGTCCGGGGCCTGCCGGGCCGCGGCCTGCCGCTGATGGACACCGCCTTCCTGTCCGGCGGCCCCGGCCGGGTCTTCGACACCGCCCTGATCCGGATGCACCTCTCCGAGCGGGCCGTGATCAGCCGCGCCGGCCTGGTCACCCTCACCGGGCACAAGCCGTACGACGCCGTCGACCAGGCCGTCCTGGACGCCGTCGGCCCGGGCGGCAGCCGTGAACTCGCCCCGCTGCGCCGGGCCGTGATGCGCTCCGCCGCCGTGCAGGAGATCGGCAACCGGCTCGCCGACCGCGGCCTGATGCGCCGCCCCGAGCGGCTGCGGCGGGCCCGCACCGCCCGGCGGCTGCTCTGGCTCGCGCTGCTCGGCGTCGCCGTCTCGACCGTCCTCGCCCACGTGCTGGACGACGGCGGCGCCGGCTCCGACCGCCCCGCGCCGTGGGTCCCGGTGGTGCTCCTGGTCTTCGGCGGGATGAGCCTGCTCGTCACCTGGCCGGTCAAGGGCCGGATCACCCCGGCCGGGCGGCGCCAGCTCTCCCTGATGAAGGTCGGCACGCCGTGGACGCCGAGCGCCGGCCTGTCGCCGAAGACGACCGGCGGCGTGCTGCTGGGCGCCCTCGCGCTCGGCGGGCTGGCCGCCGCCGGGCTGGAGGACGACGAGCTGCAGTCCGCGATGCTGGCCGCGGCCGCCCAGGACGAGGCGATGAAGTCGGCCGCCGCGAGCTCCTACGCCGCCTCCTCCTCGACGGGCTCCTCCAGCAGCTTTCCCCCCAGCTCGTGCAGCTCGTCCGGGTCCTCCTGCGGGGGCTCCACGGCCTGGTGCGGCTCCTCCCACTCCGGCTCCTCCGGCTGCGGGGGAAGCAGCAGCAGCTGCGGATCCTCGTCCTCCAGCTGCGGCTCCGGCTCCAGCAGTTGCGGCTCCTCCTCGTCGAGCTGCGGGTCGTCCTCGTCCAGTTGCGGGTCGTCCTCGTCGAGCTGCGGTGGCGGCGGCGGCTGCGGCTCCTGACGTCACAGTTCGGTATCGCGGTCCGGGAAGCCGTTCCCCGCGCCGTCGGCCCAGGCATACAACAAGCCCATGTGGTTGCTGTTCCTGATACCGGCGTGCGTCGCGGCGGTCCTCTCGTGTCTCCGGCTCGTCCGGACGACCGCCACCGCCGACGCCCTGGCCGAGGCGGACGGCCTGCGCCCGCCCGAGGCCGTCGGGATCGGGCTGTACGAGACGGCCTACCTGGCCGGCGGCCCGGACCGGGTGGTCGAACTCGCCCTCGTCCTGATGGCCGGCCGGGGCCGGCTGCACCTGGCGCACACCGGCTGGACGACGGTGGTCGACCCCCGGGGCCGCAGCCGCCTGGAACGCGCGGTCATCGTCACCGTCGGCCCCGACGGCCAGTGCCGCACCGACGGGCTGCGCCAGGCGATGGCCGAGCACCCGACCGTCCTGGAGATCGGCGCCCGGCTCTCGCTGGCCGGCCTGGCCACCCCGGCCCTGGTCCAGCGCAGCACCGTCCTGGTGGTCCGGCAGGTGCGGCACGCACTGCTGCTGACGCTCCTCCTGCTGGCCGCCGCGCTGGCCCTCACCGGCTTCACCGGCGGTGACACCGTCGCCCCGCTCGCCTGGTTCTCGCTGCCGCTGGTGCTCACCTCGGGCACCCTGCTGATGGCCCGGGTCGACGTCTACCCCTACACCCGCTGGGCGTCCCCGGTCGGCCAGGAGGTGCTGCGCGAGATCCGCCCGGCCCGCCAGCACGGCCTCGCCGACGACGAGGAGCGCGAACTGCTCACCGCCGTCGCCATGAACGGCCCCGCCGTCCTCCCCGACCCCCGCCTGCGCGCCGCCCTCCGCCCCCACCGGACGTGACACGCGAAACGGGGCCCGCCGAAGCGGACCCCGTTCACCGATCCCGCGGAACTCAGGCCAGGCCGTTGAGCAGCTCACTGACCGGCTTGCGGCGGCCGGTGAAGAACGGCACCTCCTCGCGGACGTGCAGCCGGGCCCGGGAGGGGCGCAGGTCGCGCATCAGGTCGACGATGCGGTGCAGCTCGTCCGCCTCGAAGGCGAGCAGCCACTCGTAGTCGCCGAGCGCGAACGAGGCCACCGTGTTGGCCCGCACGTCCGGGTAGCCGCGGGCCATCTGGCCGTGCTCGGAGAGCATCGCGCGCCGCTCGGCGTCCGGCAGCAGGTACCACTCGTAGGAGCGGACGAACGGGTACACGCAGACGTAGTCGCGCGCGCGCTCGTCGGCGAGGAACGCCGGGATGTGCGACTTGTTGAACTCGGCGGGGCGGTGCAGCGCCATGTTGGACCAGACCGGCTCCAGCTGGCGGCCGAGGCCCGTGCGGCGGAAGCGGTTGTACGCCTCCTGCAAATCGTCCGAGTCCTCGGCGTGCCACCAGACCATGAGGTCGGCGTCCGCGCGCAGACCGGACACGTCGTACGTGCCGCGCACCGTGACGTCCTTCGCGGCCAGCTGGGCGAACAGCTCGTCCACCTCGGCGGCCAGCGCCGTGCGGTCCTCGGGCAGCGTGCCCTTGAGCTTGAACACCGACCACATGGTGTAGCGGATGACCTGGTTCAGGTCGCGCGCCTTCTTCTTCTCGGGCTGCTGCTCCGGCTGCCGCTCAACGGTCTCAGTCATGCGCCCATTGTCCTCTCCGTGGAACCTTCCCCGGTTGCCGGGGTCAACAGTTTGTCGAGGGCCGCCACCGCGGCGGCCGCCGAGCCGATGCAGGCCGGAATGCCGACCCCGTCGTACGCGGCGCCGCACAGCGCCAGTCCCCCCACCCCGGCGGCCGCCGCCCGAATCCGGGCCACCCGGTCCAGGTGGCCCACCGGGTACTGCGGCAGACCCGCCCGGAAGCGCGAGACGGCGGTGTCGTACGGCCGGGCGGTCAGGCCGATCGCCTCCCCGAGGTCCGCCAGCGAGCGGGCCACCAACTCCTCGTCCGGCAGCTCCAGCGCCTCCTCCTCCCGGTAGCGGCCCAGCGAGGTGCGCAGCAGGAACGCGTCCGGGGCGGAACGCTCCAGCCAGCCCCACTTGTTGGAGGAGAAGGTCGACGCCTTGATCCGCCGCCCGTCCACCGGCGGCACCAGGAACCCGCTGCCGGCCGGCGGCTCCGCCAGGTCGGCCCGGCGGAACGCCAGGGTCACCAGCGCCATGCCCGCGTACTCGACGGCGTCCAGCTCGGCGGCCGCCGCCGGCGCGTCCGCGCGCAGCAGCCGGGCCGCGGCCGGCGCCGGGACGGCCAGCACCACGGCGTCCGCGTGCAGCACCTCGCCGCCGCCGGTCACCACCCGCCAGCCCCCGGGGGTGCGGCGCAGCCCGTCCACCGCCGTACCGGTGCGCAGGTCCACACCCGCCTTCCGGCAGGCGGCGGCGACGGCCTCCGGCAGGGTGCCGAGCCCGCCGCGCAGGCCCTGGAACACCGGGGTGCCGACCACCTTCGGCCGCGAGGCCAGCTCGTGCACCCCGTCGACCAGCGAGCCGCCGCCCCGCGCGATCGCCAGCAGCTGCGGCACGGCGGCGCGCAGCGAGATCTCCTCGGCCCGCCCGGCGTAGACGCCGCCCAGCAGCGGCTCGACCAGCCGGTCCACCACCTCCTGGCCCAGCCGGTCGGCGACGTAGCGGCCGATCGCCACGTCGTCCCCGACCTCGGTGGCGCCCTCGTGCCGGGCCCGCTCCAGCCCCTCGGCGGTGAGCACCCCGGAGGCCGCCAGCGCGTCCAGATCGCCCGGGACGCCCATCACCTGCCCGCCCGGCAGCGGGCGCAGCGCGCCCCGCGTCCAGATCGAGGCCTTCGCGGTGGTCGGCGGCTCCAACTCCTCGCCCAGCCCGACCGCCCGGGCCAGCTCCACCGCCTCCGGCCGCCGCGCGAGCATCGACTCGGCCCCCAGGTCCACCCGGACCCCGCCGACCTCGCCGCCCCGCAGCTTCCCGCCGACCCGCTCCGACGCCTCCAGCAGCGTCACCCGCGCCCGCACCGGCCCCCCGGCGGCCCCGCTCAGAAAAGCGGCCGCAGCCAGCCCCGCGATCCCACCACCGACGACGACGACCTGTGCATCCGACATGCCTCGCAGTCTCGCAGGTCTTTACACCGGGCCCTCAATCCGCTGCACGCCGCCCGCTCGGCACCAGCGCGTCCAGATCGATCGTGATCGGGAACGGCACCCGGCGTTCGAGCTTGCCGCGGAAGATCCCGGCCGGGACGTAGGAGGACGTCGCCGGCTCCAGCTCGAAGACGTGCGCGACCGGCAGGCCGTCCTCCTCCTCGACGATCCAGCAGTGCGGGATCCCGGCCTCGGCGTACTTGCGGACCTTGACCGTACGGTCGCGGTGCGCGGACTCCGGGGAGACGACCTCGACCACGAGCGGGACCTCGCCGGGCGCGAACCAGGTCCGATCGGGGTCGAAGTCCGCGTCGGTGACCAGCACATCCGACTCCAGGCGGCTGCGCCGGTCCAGCGTGATCGTCATGCCCCCGGTCGCCCGCTGCCCGGCCGGCACCAGCCCGTCCAGTGCTGCGGTCAGCTGCGACCCGACATGGCTGTGCCAGAACGACTGGGGCCTGCTGCGGAACACCAGGGCGCCGTCGATGAGTTCGGTGTGCTTGGGCGCATCGGGCAGGTGGTCGAGGTCCTCGGCGAACCAGCCTTCGACTCGGGGTGCGTACATCCACTCCGGCAGCTCATCCATGGCCCCAACGTAGCGGATCGGGCACACCCCGTAAGGTCGGTCCATGGAACCGATCGTGGTGAGTGCGTGTCTGGCCGGGGTGCCGTGTCGGTACGACGGGCGGGCGAAGACCTCGCCGGACGTGGTGGGGCTGGTCGAGGCGGGGCGGGCGGTGGTGGTGTGCCCGGAGGGGGCGGGCGGGCTGCCGACCCCGCGGCCCGCGGCGGAGATCGTGGGCGGGGACGGCGCGGACGTGCTGGACGGGCGGGCCCGGGTGGTGGACGCGACGGGCGCGGACTGTACGGCGGAGTTCGTGGCCGGGGCCCGGGCGGCGCTGGCGGCGGCCGAGGCCGCGGGGGCGCGGCGGGCGGTGCTGATGGCGCGCAGCCCGTCGTGCGGCTGCGGGCGGGTGTACGACGGGACGTTCACCGGGGAGCTGCGCCCCGGGGACGGGGTGACGGCGGCGCTGCTGCGGCGGGCGGCCATCGAGGTTGTCCGGTCCGCTGCCGAGCTGTGATCGAGTCGCGACCTTCCGGCGGGGTCCGCCCGGGGCGTTCCTTCGTCCAATGGGGAGATCTCACAACGGACTTGGAGAGGGCTTCGGAATGGGGAGACGGGCAGGGGCGGGGGCGCTGGCGGTAGCGACCGCGGGCGTGCTGCTGGTCGGGGCGTGCAGCGCAGGCGGTGCGGGCCGGGCGGGGGAGGCGGCGAAGGCGGACGCCGTCGCACCGGCGGCACCGGCGGCACCGGCGGCCGCGCCGAGCGCCGCCGGGACGGCTCCGGCGGCGGGGGCGAGCGCCCAGCCGGCCGCGGACAACCGGCTGATCGCGTACACCGCGCAGTTGACGCTGCGGACCGGGGACGTCGCCCAGGTGCTGGCGAAGGCCCGGGAGTTGACGGCGGCCGCGGGCGGCTACGTCGGCGCCGAGTCGGTCTCCGGCGCGGTGGAGGGCGGGCCGGGGAGCACGGCGGGGGGCGAGGCGGGCGGCCAGCTGACGCTGAGGATCCCCTCCGCCGCGTACCAGCAGACGCTGGACCAGCTGGCCGCGCTGGGCCAGGTGGTGTCCCGCAGGAGCCAGGCGGACGACCTGACCCAGCAGGTCGCGGACGTGGCGAGCCGGGTGCAGACCCAGCAGGCGAGCGTGGAGCGGGTGCGGGCGCTGATGGGGCAGGCGAAGTCGCTGAGCGAGGTGACCACGCTGGAGGCCGAGTTGAGCCGCCGGGAGGCCGATCTGGAGTCGCTGCAGAAGCAGCAGAAGGAGCTGGCCGGCAAGACCTCGCTCTCGACCGTCACGCTGGACGTGCGCCGTGCGGCCGCCTCGCCGACGCCCACCCCGGGACCGCCGAAGGGTGGCGGCGAGGGCTTCGGGGCGTCGGTCGGCTCCGCGCTGGGCGGCGGCTGGCACGTACTGGTGGCGATCGTGCGCGCCCTGGCGGTGGGGCTCGCGGCGGTGGCGCCGTTCCTGCTGGTGCTGGGCGTCCCGGGGGCGCTGCTGTACCGGCTGTGGCGCCGGCGCCGCCCGGCGGCCGCGCCGCCCCCGGAGTCCGGCCCGCAGGAAGAGCCCGCGGAGGACTGAACGAGGACTGGGCGAGGACTGAACACGGCGGGCTCCCTCCCGGCCGGGAGGGGGCCCGCCGCCGGGGTCAGCGGGCGCTGGCCTCGTGGACGAAGGCGACGAGACGGGAGAGGGCGTCCGGGTCCATGGACGGCAGGACGCCGTGGCCGAGGTTGAAGATGTGGCCGCTGGTGCCGAGGGCCTGGGCGGCGTGCAGCACCTCGCGGGCCTTGGTCTCGACGACCTTGGTGGGGGCGAACAGCACGGCCGGGTCGAGGTTGCCCTGGAGGCCCTTGCCGGGGCCGACCCGCTCGGCCGCGACGTTCAGCGGCACCCGCCAGTCGACGCCGACGATGTCCGCGCCGGCCTGGCCCATCAGGCCGAGGAGTTCGCCGGTGCCGACGCCGAAGTGGATCCGCGGCACGCCGTAGGAGGCGACGGCGTCGAAGACCTTGGTGCTGGACGGCATGACCGAGCGGCGGTAGTCGTCGGGGGCGAGCGAGCCGACCCAGGAGTCGAAGAGCTGGACGGCCGAGGCGCCGGCCTCGATCTGCACCTTCAGGAAGGTGGAGGTGATGTCGGCGAGCCGGTCGACCAGGGCGGCCCACAGCTCGGGCTGCCCGTACATCATGGCCTTGGTGTGCTCGTGGTTCTTGGACGGGCCACCCTCGACCAGGTAGCTGGCCAGCGTGTAGGGGGCGCCGGCGAAGCCGATCAGCGGGGTCTCGCCGAGTTCGTCCACCAGCAGGCCGACGGCCTCGGTGATGTAGGGGACGTCGTCGGGCTCCAGCGGGCGCAGCCGCTTGAGGTCCTCGGCGGTGCGGATCGGGTCGGCGATGACCGGGCCGACGTTGGGCTTGATCTCGACGTCGATGCCGACGGCCTTGAGCGGCACCACGATGTCGCTGAAGAAGATCGCCGCGTCCACCTTGTGCCGGCGGACCGGCTGGAGGGTGATCTCCTTGACCAGCTCGGGCCGCATGCAGGACTCCAGCATGGGGATGCCCTCGCGGACCTTCAGGTACTCCGGCAGCGAGCGGCCGGCCTGGCGCATGAACCACACCGGGGTGTGCGGCACGGGCTCGTGCCGGCAGGCGCGCAGGAACGCGGAGTCGTGCGCGGCGCCGCGGCGCGCGGGGGTGGGCCGGCCGTCGGGGGTGGCCGCCGTGGTGTCTGCCGTAGTCTCGCTCACGGTCCAAATCTTCGCATGCGCCTCGGGGCGCTCTTCCCGGCCGGTCTCGTCGGTTCCTCCAAGATCTGGCCGGGTTTGCCGTTCCGGCACGCCGCTCGGACGGAAGTTGCGGCCTTAACCGCGGTTTTCGACCTAGTCTTCGGGTCATGGCAGCGGTCGGCGGGCACCCCGCGCAGGGTGGCGGAGCAGGTGGCGGAACAGGTCGGGAGGGGGCTCCGAGCGAGTTCCGGGCCGCCGTGGAGGCCCTCGACGGCGCCCGGCTGCGGCCCGAGATCCAGCTCTCCCCCGCGCCGGCCCCGCGCCGGCTGGCCCCGTACGCGTTCGCGGTGACCGCCTCGGTGGAGGTGGACGGCGAGGAGCTGGCGGACGGCCGGCTGGTGCTGCTGTACGACCCGGCCGGGCAGGAGGCCTGGAACGGGGAGTTCCGGGTGGTGACGATGACCCGGGCGGAGCTGGAGCCGGAGATGGCCGGCGACCCGATGCTCTCGGAGGTCGGCTGGGCCTGGCTGCTGGACTCGCTGCAGGCGCACGGGGCCGGGTACGCGGAGCCGTCCGGCACGGTGAGCCACTGCGCCTCGCAGTACTTCGGCGGGCTGGCGGACCGCCCGTCCTCGACCGAGATCGAGATCCGGGCCTCCTGGACGCCGGCCGACGGCCGGTTCGAGCGGCACCTGGCGGCCTGGGGGGACCTGCTGTGCATCAGCGCCGGCCTGCCGCCGGCCGCGCCGGCCCCGCAGGCGCCGGCCGATGTGCCGTCACTCGGTGGGGTGGTCCCGATGCCCGCGCGGCGGCGTCCTCGTTCGCACTGAGGAGTGGCGCCCCGGGCCGGGCGGCCCCGGCGGCCCCGATGCCACCCCCAGGGCTGACGGAGTGTGACTTCGATCCCGCTCTGGGTCAATTAACCGGTTGAAACCGACCGATCAGCACCAGATCTGATCGATTTTGTGCGAATTCAGGACGGGTCGCATCACTCATATGCGCGATTTGTCCGTATTGTTACTCACTAGATCGTGATCTTTCGCTAAAGCCGGGCACGGTAGCTGCCGAAGCAGACTGTGACCCTTTCCGAACGCGGAACACTCCGACCGCCCCCTCGGGGTTCCGTCCGCCACTCCCCGCAGGAGGCCTGGTGTCGGTCCTTCTTGAGCACCCCGCAAACGTGGTCGCCTACCGGCCGACCAAGCCCACCGCCATGGTGGTCATCGCCGATCCCCGTGTCCGAAACACCGTCACCCGCCATCTGTGGGCGCTCGGCGTCCGGGACGTGATCGAAGTGTCCTCGATCGCCGAGGCCCGCCCCCGGGTCTCCACCCCGCGCGACATCTGCGTCGCCGACGTACACCTTCCGGACGGCTCCGGCCTGACCATCCTGGCCGAGACCCGCGCCGCGGGCTGGCCCAACGGCCTGGCCCTGTCCGCCGCCGACGACATCGGCGCCGTGCGCAGCGCGCTGGCCGGCGGCGTCAAGGGATACGTCGTCACGGGCACCCGCACCAACGTGGCGATGCCCGGCCGCCCGGGCCTGCCGCTCGGCGCCGCCGGGCTGGCCGGGCGGATGCGCCGCCCCGGCATGCCGGGCATGCCGGGCGCCGTGGGTGCGCCGGGCGCCCACGGAACCCACGGAGCCCCCGGTGCGCCCGGTGCGCCGGGCACGCAGCAGTCCGCCTACCGCGAGCTGTCGGGCCGTGAGGTCGAGGTGCTGCGGCTGGTCGCCGAAGGACAGTCGAACAAGGCGATCGGGGTGGCGATGGGCCTGTCGGCACTCACCGTCAAGAGCCACCTCGCCCGGATCGCCCGCAAGCTGGGCACCGGCGACCGCGCCGGGATGGTCGCGGTCGCGCTGCGCACCGGCATCATCCACTGAGTCCTCGGACGGCCCCGCCACGGCGGGGCCGGGGGGCCCGTTGGGCCCCCGGCCCCCCGGCCCGGGCCCCCCGCCCCCCCCCCCCCCCCCCCGGCCAAGAACCCCGCCCCGCCCCGGG
>NZ_JBHWIR010000041.1:23805-28981 GCF_042731835.1 Kitasatospora sp. NPDC059817
CGGGGCCCCGGCCCCCGGCGGGGGGTTGGGGGGGGGCCGCGCGCCCCCCCCTACAACCCCATGGTCCCCGCGCCGGCCCCCCCCCGGGGGGCGGCGGCTCATTTTCCCCCCCCGCCCCCCCGTAGCCGTGCCCCTCGGCCACCGCCCGGGCCCCGTGGCATAGTCACGGACCCGGTCTGACCAGTCCGACAACACTCCCGGCCGCGAGGACCGTCGTACCCTTGGTGGGTGACCGACGCCGTAGCAGCCATCCCAGAAGAAGCAGCCCCGGTCCCGCTCCTCGAACCGAAGGAGGGGATCCCGCCCGTCGTGGCGGACGAGCAGGCGCTGGCCGCCACCGTCGCCGCCTTCGCCGGGGGCACCGGACCGGTCGCCGTCGACGCCGAGCGGGCCTCCGGCTACCGCTACGGCCAGCGCGCGTACCTCATTCAGCTGCGCCGCGTGGGCGCCGGCAGTGCGCTGATCGACCCGATCGCCTGCCCCGACCTCAGCGGCCTGGGCGATGCCCTCGCCGACACCGAATGGGTGGTGCACGCGGCCACCCAGGACCTGCCCTGCCTGGCCGAGGTCGGCATGAGACCCCGGCAGCTGTTCGACACCGAGCTGGCCGGGCGGATCGCCGGCTTCGCCCGGGTCGGCCTCGGGCCGATGACCGAGAGCGTGCTCGGGCTGAGCCTGGCCAAGGAGCACTCCGCGGTCGACTGGTCCACCCGCCCGCTGCCCGAGCCGTGGCTGCGCTACGCCGCTCTGGACGTCGAGGTGCTGGTCGAGCTGCGCGACGCACTCGAACAGGAGCTGGACGCCCAGGGCAAGCTCGGCTGGGCGCTGGAGGAGTTCGCGGCGATCGCCGCCGCACCGCGCCCGGCACCGCGCACCGACCCGTGGCGCCGCACCTCGCAGCTGCACAAGGTCCGCCGGCGCCGCCAGCTGGCCGTGGTGCGCGAGCTGTGGCTGGCCCGGGACCGGCTGGCGCAGGAGCGCGACGTCTCGCCGGGCCGGGTGCTCTCGGACGCCGCGATCGTCAACGCCGCGCTGGCCATGCCGCTGAACATCGCCGCGCTGCAGGGCGTCCAGGGCTTCGGGCCGCGGGTCCACCGGCGCCAGCTGGAGCAGTGGCTGGCGGCCGTCCAGCGGGGCCGGGAAGTCCCGGAGAACCAGCTGCCGCCGGCCTCCGCGCCGCACGACGGGCCACCGCCGCCGCGGGCCTGGGCCGAGAAGGACCCGGTGGCCGCCGCCCGGCTGTCCGGGGCGCGCGCCGCGGTCGCGGACCTCGCCGAGCGGCACAACCTGCCGGCCGAGAACCTGATCACCCCGGACCTGGTGCGCCGGGTCTCCTGGGAGCCGCCGGCCGATCCGGCCGCCGCGGGCGTGGCCGCCGCACTGCGCCGGCTCGGCGCCCGGCAGTGGCAGGTCGACCTGGTGGCGCCGGTGATGGCCGCCTCGTTCGCCGAGGCCGCGGCCGCCCAGGACTGACCTGGAGCGCCTCCGAAGGGGGCGCCGTCCTTGTGACGGCGCCCCCTTCGGCGTATCCGGGGTCCGTCTTTCGAACCCCGCCGGTCGGACGTGTCGCGGGACACACGGGGTGAACCCTCCGTGAGGCCTGGGCAGGTTGGTTACCGACCGGTAGCATGGCGGTGGAGCGGCGCCGCTCGGGTCTTCACCGGCGGCAGCCTGCCCACCTCAAATGTTGGTCCCTGGGAGGAGAGCCCCCGTGCCTCGTACCGCGAGGGACGTCGTCTTCGTCGATGGCGTCCGCACCCCGTTCGGCAAGGCCGGCCCGAAGGGCATCTACCACGAGACGCGCGCCGACGACCTGGTCGTCAAGTGCATCCGGGAGCTCGTGCGCCGTAACCCGAACCTGCCCGTCGAGCGCATCGACGAGGTCGCCATCGCGGCCACCACGCAGATCGGCGACCAGGGTCTGACCATCGGGCGCACCGCCGCCCTGCTGTCCGGCCTGCCCAAGTCCGTCCCCGGCTACTCGATCGACCGCATGTGCGCCGGTGCGCTCACGGCCGTGACCGCCACCGCCGGCGGCATCGCCTTCGGCGCGTACGACGTGGTCGTGGCCGGCGGCGTCGAGCACATGGGCCGCCACCCGATGGGCGAGGGCGTCGACCCGAACCCGCGCTTCGTCTCCGAGAAGCTGGTCGACGAGTCCGCCCTGTTCATGGGCATGACCGCGGAGAACCTGCACGACCGGTTCCCGCACCTGACCAAGGAGCGCTGCGACGCCTACGCCGTGCGCTCCCAGGAGAAGGCCGCCAAGGCGTACGCCAACGGCGACATCCAGCCCGACCTGGTGCCGATCTCGATCCGCAACACCAACCCCGAGGTCGGCGAGACCGGCTGGGGCCTGGCCACCGTGGACGAGCCGATGCGCCCGGGCACCACGATGGAGAGCCTGGCCGGCCTGAAGACCCCCTTCCGCCCGCACGGCAACATCACCGCGGGCAACTCGGCCGGCCTCAACGACGGCGCCACCGCCTCGCTGCTGGCCGCCGAGGACGTCGCCGAGGAGCTCGGCCTCCCGGTCAAGATGCGCCTGGTCTCCTACGCCTTCGCGGGCGTGGAGCCCGAGGTCATGGGCATCGGCCCGGTGCCGGCCACCGAGAAGGCGCTGGCCAAGGCCGGTCTGACCATCGACGACATCCAGGCCTTCGAGGTCAACGAGGCCTTCGCCGTCCAGGTGCTGTCCTTCCTGGACCACTACGGCATCGCGGACGACGACGAGCGCGTCAACCCGTACGGCGGTGCGATCGCCTTCGGCCACCCGCTGGCCTCCTCCGGCGTGCGCCTGATGAACCAGCTGGCCCGCCGCTTCGAGCAGCGCCCGGACGTCCGCTACGGCCTCACCACGATGTGCATCGGGTTCGGCATGGGCGGGACCGTCATCTGGGAGAACCCGCACTGGAGCGGAGCGGAAAAGTCGTCCGAGCTCGAGGGTGGTAAGTGAACATGACGAGCACCACTGAGCTGCTGCAGCACGGCGCCGAGCTGTTCCCGGGCGAGGTCGTCACGACCGCGCACGTGCGCCACCTGGACCTGCCGCTGCAGGCCGGCAAGCTGGCCCTGATCACCCTGGACAACGGCTTCGACCACACCAAGCCGACCACCTTCGGCCCGGGCTCGCTGCTGAAGCTGTCCGCCGCGCTGGACCAGGTCGAGGCCGAGGCCGCCGAGGGCAAGGTCGTCGCCGTCGCCGTCACCGGCAAGCCGTTCATCTTCGCGGTCGGCGCCGACCTCAAGGGCGTCGAGCTGCTCAAGGAGCACGCGGACGCGCTGGCCATCGGCAAGGGCGGCCACGAGGTCTTCAAGCGGATCGCCGCGCTGCCCGTCCCCTCCTTCGCCTTCTACAACGGCGCGGCGATGGGCGGCGGCGTCGAGGTCGGCCTGCACGCCACCTACCGCACGGTCAGCGCGGGCGTCCCGGCGTTCTCGCTGCCGGAGGTCTTCCTGGGCCTCGTCCCCGGCTGGGGCGGCTGCACCCTGCTGCCGAACCTGATCGGCCCCTCGAAGGCGATCAAGGTCATCATCGAGAACTCGATGAACCAGAACAAGCAGCTCAAGGGCAAGGACGTGTTCGAGCTGGGGATCGCCGACGCGATCTTCGAGCCGGCCGACTTCCTGGAGCAGTCGCTGCTGTGGGCCGCCAAGGTCCTCAAGGGCGACGTCGTCGTCGAGCGCGAGGAGATCGACCGCGGCAAGGCCTGGGACGACGCCGTCGCCTGGGGCCGCCTGGTCGCCGACGCCAAGGTGCACGGCGCCGCGCCGGCCGCCTACAAGGCGCTGGACATCATCCAGCAGGTCAAGGACTCCGACCTCCAGGCAGGCTTCGACGCCGAGGACGCGGCCCTGGCCGATCTCATCATGAGCGGCGAGCTGCGCAGCGGCATCTACGCCTTCAACCTGGTGCAGCGCCGGGCCAAGCGCCCGGTCGGCGCGCCGGACAAGTCGCTGGCCCGCCAGGTCAACAAGGTCGGCGTCGTCGGCGCCGGTCTGATGGCCTCGCAGCTGGCGCTGCTGTTCGCCCGCCGTCTGGAGGTGCCGGTGGTCCTCACCGACATCGACCAGGAGCGCGTCGACAAGGGCGTCGGCTACGTCCACGCCGAGATCGACAAGCTGCTCGGCAAGGGCCGGATCGGCCAGGACAAGGCCAACCGTCTCAAGGGCCTGGTCAGCGGCTCGCTCGACAAGGCCGCCGCCTTCGGCGACGCGGACTTCGTGATCGAGGCCGTGTTCGAGGAGATGGGCGTCAAGCAGACCGTCTTCGCGGACCTGGAGAACGTGGTCTCGCCGACCTGCGTGCTGGCGACCAACACCTCCTCGCTGTCGGTCACCGAGATGGCCTCGAAGCTGAAGCACCCCGAGCGGGTCGTCGGCTTCCACTTCTTCAACCCGGTCGCGATCCTGCCGCTGCTGGAGATCGTCCGCGGCGAGCAGACCGACGACGCCTCGCTGGCCACCGCCTTCGGCGTCTCGAAGAAGCTGAAGAAGACCTCGGTGCTGGTCAAGGACGCCCCGGCGTTCGTGGTGAACCGGATCCTGACCCGCTTCATGGGCGAGATCCAGACCATCATCGACGAGGGCACCCCGATCGCCACCGTCGAGAAGGGCGTCGAGCCGCTCGGCCTGCCGATGTCCCCGATCGTGCTGCTGGAGCTGGTCGGCCCGGCCATCGCGCTGCACGTCTCGGAGACCCTGCACGGCGCGTTCCCGGAGCGGTTCGCCGTCTCCGAGAACCTCGGCAAGGTGGTCAAGGCCGGCAAGCGCGGCTTCTACACCTGGGTGGACGGCAAGCAGGTCCTCGACCCCGAGGTGCTGGAGCTGCTGTCCTTCGGCGACACCGTGCTGACCGAGGAGCAGGTCCTGAACCGCTCCCTGGAGGCCGTGGCCCAGGAGATCGGCCTGATGCTGGAGGAGGGTGTCGTCGCCGAGGCGCAGGACATCGACCTCTGCATGATCACCGGCGCCGGCTGGCCCTTCCACCTGGGCGGGATCACCCCGTACCTGGACCGCGAGGGCGTCTCGGAGCGGGTGAACGGCAAGCGCTTCCTCGCCCCCGGCGTGGCCTCGGTGCCCGCGTAACGCGCAGCGCCACCGCATGCCGGAGCCCCGGTGACCTGGACCTGTCTCGGATACACATCGGACGCGGCCGACGACAAGGCCCGGGTCG
>NZ_JBHWIR010000041.1:28991-46062 GCF_042731835.1 Kitasatospora sp. NPDC059817
CGCTCGAGCCCCGCCCCGCGGCGGGGCGGGGGCCCCGCACCCCCGCCCCCCACCCGCACGCGGCGGCCGGGGGGGGCCGCGCGCCCGCCGCCGGGGCTCCGGCGTGTGCGGGGGGGGGTGGTCAGCTCTTCTTGAGGCGGTAGACCACGGTGTCGGCGAAGACGCCGACCATCTCGTAGTGGGTGTCCAGCAGGTTCTCGATCCGCGGGACCAGCACCGGCTGGTACGGGGCGATGCCGGAGTCGTCCACCACGACCTCGGGCAGGTTGTCGGCGAGCTCCTTGTCGAAGGTCTGCCAGGCGTTGCTGACGCTGAACTGCTCGCCCACGTTGGCGTTGCCGTCCTTGCCGCCGCTGTAGTTGGTCAGGAAGCCGGCGGTCAGGTAGCGGGTGGCGGGCTTGCGGTCGGCCAGCCAGTACAGCTCGGGGTGCATGCCCCAGACCAGCACGGTGTCCTTGGGGGTGGTCTGGGCGGCGACCGCGGTGGCGACCTCGGTGGTGCGGTTGAGCCGCTCCCCCGGCCAGGCCAGGGCCAGCGCCCAGAAGACCGTCGAGGCGACCGTGGTGTACACCAGGACGGGCTTCCAGCGGACCGCCGAGGTGGCTACCGCCCCGGTGCCCAGCAGCACCAGCGGGGGGATCAGCTGAAGGTAGTAGTGGCCGAAGAAGTGGAAGCCCACGCTGACCGCGACGACCGAGGACGCCAGCCAGACCCATAGGTCCCCGGTGGAGCCGTGCTCCTCCCCGGCGACGGGCAGCGGCCGGTGGCGGTGCTTGAGCCAGAGCCGGCGCCCGACCGGGAGCAGGAAGCCCAGCCCGGCCGCGACCAGGATGGCCGAGTTGCCGAGCGCGCGGCCGATCATCTGGAGCCAGGCGCCGCCGAAGGAGGCGTAGTCCCCGCTGCCGGTGACCACCCAGAACAGGAAGCCCTTGGGCTTGGTCAGGATGACCGCGACCAGCGCTATCGGCAGGATGAAGCCGAAGCCGATCTTGAACAGGGCGGGCGGCCAGCGCACCCCGCGCCGGCGGGCGTCCTGGAACAGCATCCAGAGCACCGGTAGCAGCACCGCGCCGCCGGTCTGCTTGGTCAGCGAGCAGAGCGCCACCGCGATGCCCGCGGCCAGCCAGCGGCGGCGCTCGGCGTACCGGAACGCGGCCACCATGGCGGGCAGCATGAAGACCTCGAAGGTCGCCGCCTGGGTGTCCTCCGGGGAGAGCCCGATGGAGACCAGCAGGTAGAGCAGTCCCGCGCCGGCCCCGGCCCGGTTGCCCCAGCGGCCGCGGGCGATGGACGCCAGCAGGATCGCGGTGACCAGGTGGGCGCCCACCGCCAGGGTGCGCAGCGGCCACAGCGAGGCGGAGCCGAAGATCGTGAAGCAGGCCTGGTAGAGCCAGGGGAGCAACGGCGGCTTGCGGTCCACCACGGTGTCGTACAGCACTCCGCCGTCGGCCAGCATCCGGGCCTGGGTGGCCAGGAACCCCTCGTCGGGGCTCCAGACGGGCCGGGCGAAGGACGGGATGTGGGTGAGCAGCGCGACCAGCGCGAGCACCGGCACCAGCCTCGTCCAGTACCCGGTCTGCACATGGGTACGGACGCGCTCGGGCAGGCGCTCGGCCAGTCCGGCGAGGCGGAAGCGGGTGGGGGTGGGCACGGATGACAACCTACCGGGCGGGATCGGCGCGGGCGGCGCCGGTCCCGCCTTTCGGTGCGATTGTCAGCTTGTTTCGTGACGAACTGTTACGGAGTTACGACGAACAGTCGTCGGTGGAACGCGTTCCGGGCCCGTTCTCAGGCCTCGACCCGAGCCGCGTCCAGGCTGGCGACCAGGGCCGTCACCTTTCGGGCGATGTCCGGGGCGTTCAGGCCGATCTCGGCCAGGATCTCGTTCCGGCTCGCGTGGTCCAGGAACTCCTGCGGAATCCCGAAGTCGCGCACCGGCAGATCCACGTCCGCGTCGCGCAGCGCCTGCGCCACCGCGGCGCCGACACCGCCCACCCGGCCGTTGTCCTCGATCGTGACGACCACCCGGTGCTCGGCCGCCAGGCCCGGCAGGGCGGCGTCCACCGGCTTGACCCAGCGCGGGTCCACCACGGTGGCGGTGATGCCCTGGGCGGCCAGCAGGTCCGCGACCTCCAGGCTGGTGGCGGCCATCGCGCCGACCGAGACGACCAGCACGTCCGCGCGGTGCGTGCCGCCCGGCTCCTCGGCGGCGCGCAGCACGTCCATGCCGCCGATCCGGCCGACCGCCGGGACGGCCGGGCCGACGGTGCCCTTGGAGTAGCGGACCACGGTCGGGGCGTCCTTGACCTCGACGGCCTCGCGCAGCTGGGCGCGGACCTGGTCGGCGTCGCGCGGGGCGGCCAGCCGCAGGGTCGGGACGATCTGCAGCATCGACATGTCCCACATGCCGTTGTGCGAGGCGCCGTCGTCGCCGGTGACGCCGGCCCGGTCGAGCACGAAGGTGACGCCCAGCTTGTGCAGGGCGACGTCCATCAGGACCTGGTCGAAGGCCCGGTTCAGGAAGGTCGCGTAGACCGCGAAGACCGGGTGCAGCCCGTTGGTGGCCAGGCCGGCGGCGCTGGTGACGGCGTGCTGCTCGGCGATGCCGACGTCGAAGATGCGGTCCGGGAAGGCCTCGGCGAAGGGCGCGAGGCCGACCGGGTGGAGCATGGCGGCGGTGATGCCGACGATGTCGTCCCGCTCGTGGCCGAGCGCGACCATCTCCTCGGCGAAGACCGAGGTCCAGCTCCGGCCGCCGGCGTTCTGGATCGGCAGGCCGGTCTCCGGGTGGATCTTGCCGACCGCGTGGAAGCGGTCCTCGTCGTTGTTCTCCGCGGCGTGGTAGCCGCGGCCCTTCTCGGTGAGGCAGTGCACGATCACCGGGCCGCCGAAGCCGCGCGCCTTGGTCAGCGCGGACTCCAGGGCGGTCAGGTCGTGGCCGTCGATCGGGCCGATGTACTTGATGCCGAGGTCCTCGAACATGCCCTGCGGGGCGATGAAGTCCTTGAGGCCCTTCTTGGCGCCGTGCAGCGTCTCGAACAGCTGCTGGCCGACCACCGGGGTGCGCTGCAGCGCGTCCTTGCCCCAGGAGAGGAAGCGCTCGTAGCCCTGGGTGGTGCGCAGGGTGGCGAGGTGGTTGGCCAGGCCGCCGATGGTCGGCGAGTAGGAGCGCTCGTTGTCGTTGACGACGATGACCAGCGGGCGGTCCTTGGCGTCGGCGATGTTGTTGAGCGCCTCCCAGGCCATGCCGCCGGTGAGCGCGCCGTCGCCGATGACCGCGACGACCGGGTCCGGCTTGCCGAGGATCTTGTTGGCCTTGGCCAGGCCGTCGGCGTAGGAGAGCACGGTGGAGGCGTGCGAGTTCTCGATCACGTCGTGCTCGGACTCGGCGCGGGACGGGTAGCCGGACAGGCCGCCCTTCATCCGCAGCATCGAGAAGTCCTGGCGGCCGGTGAGCAGCTTGTGGACGTAGCTCTGGTGGCCGGTGTCGAAGAGGATGCGGTCGCGCGGCGAGTCGAAGACCCGGTGCAGCGCGATGGTGAGCTCCACCACGCCGAGGTTGGGGCCGAGGTGGCCGCCCGTCTTGGCGACCTCGGTCACCAGGAAGGTCCGGATCTCCTGGGCCAGTGCGGCCAGCTGTCCCGGCGTGAGCCGGTCGAGATCACGCGGTCCCCGAATGCGGGTCAGCAGGGCCACCCGTTCCTCCTCGTTCAGTGTTCGCGGACCGCGGGCGGTCCGACGGGCGTCGCTGCCCGGTCTGGCGGCGGGCCGGCGGTCGCGGCCGGTGCCGACCGGTCGAGTCTAATGTCCGCTTGCCGGACACCGAGCGGCGCGGCCGGTGCCACCGACCCGTTACCGCCATTCCCGGAGGTCGGCCCGGGGGTCGCGCGTCACCCTGGATTGACGAATGAATGTTCGGGCGCGATCCGGGCCGCGGCGGCTCAGCCGCGCCCCAGCGCCCCGGACTCCCCCATCTCACTCATCACCAGCGCCAGCGCGCCGAGCACCTCGGCCCGGCCGCCCAGCGTGCCGGGGACCACCGAGAGCTGGCGGGCGGCGCTCGGGATGGCGTAACGGGCCACCGAGTCGCGGATCGGGGAGAGCACCAGCTCACCGGCCTCGGCGAGGTCGCCACCGAGGATCACCCGGCGCGGGTTGAGCAGGTTGCACAGGGTGGCGACGCCGGTGCCGATCTGCCGGCCGGCGTCGGCGATCACCCGACGGCAGCCGAGGTCACCCTGATGGGCCAGCTCGACCACCCGGGGCAGGGTGAGGTCCGGCCCGAGGGTCGGGGTCAGCAGGGAGAGCAGGTAGCGGGAGCCCACGAAGGTCTCCAGGCAGCCGCGGTTGCCGCAGCGGCAGACCGGCCCGGCCTCGTCCAGGGTGATGTGCCCGATCTCACCGGCGGTGCCGCCCGGCCCGCGGTAGATCTGGCCGTTGACCACCAGTCCGGCGCCGACCCCGCTGGCGACCTTGATGTACGCGAGGTCGCTCAGCCCCCGCCCGGCCCCCCAGACCAGTTCGCCGAGCGCGCCCAGGTTGGCGTCGTTGTCCACGTGCACCGGCATGCCGAGCCGCTCGGCCAGCTCCCGGCCCGGGGCGATGCCCGTCCAGCCGGGCAGGATCGCGGTGGAGCCCAGCGCGCCGGTCTCCACGTCGATCGGGCCGGGCACGCCGAGGCCCACGCCGATCACCTTCTCCGGACGGAACCCGGCCTGCCGGAGCAGCCGTTCCACCATCGCCTCGGCCCGGTCGAAGCCCTGCGCGGCGGAGACGTCCACGTCGATCGGGGCGCTCTCCTCGGCGAGCACCCGGTGCGCGAGGTTGCCGACCGCGACCCGCAGGTGGGTGTGGCCGAAGTCGATGCCCACCACGATGCCCGCGTCCCCGCTGAGCGAGACGCTGCGCGCCCGCCGGCCGCCGGAGGAGGTGTCGGCGACCACGACGGTGCCGCTCTCCTTCAACTCCCGCACGATGTTGGAGACGGTGGCCGCGGACAGGCCGGTGCCGCGGGCGATCTCGGCCTGGGTCAGCGAACCGGCCGTCCGCACCGCGCGCAGCACCCGCTCCAGGTTCGCCCGGTGCAAGGACGACTGCGAGCCCGGTGTGTCCGTCGACATGATCCACCCTCCCAGGGCGGGGACCCCTCCGCCGGACGTCCCCTTCAACTCCTGAAGGGTAGGGCCTGTGCCGTGGATCGGCGCGGATCGGACCTGGGCGGTACGACGGGGGCCGGTGGCGGCGGGCCCGGAAGCGGCGGGGGAACGGACGGAAACGGGCCTGCGGAGTCCTGGGTTCGACCGAAAAACACCCGCCACTAGCATGGTGCCCTATCTCACGCGTCCCCCCGGACCGCGGGGCGGTATCGGCAGGGGGACGCTTCCAGGAATGACGGGGAATCAGATGGCAGGGGATCACCCTACGCCGGGGGCAGGCGAAGCGTCGGGCAGCAGCCCGCAGGACAATCGGGGCGTCTCGTTCGGGCGCCCGCCCAACGGCGTGGACCCGGCCGCCGTGGCGGACCAGATGACACAACTCGACGGCGCGGCGATCCCGCGCCCGGCCTCGCCCGCCGGGCCGCCGCCGGCCCAGCCGCCGGCTCCGCCCGCGCAGCCGCCCGCCGCCGGTGCCGGTGCCGGTGCCGGCTACCAGCCGTACGCGCCGACCGCGGCCGCCTTCCCCAGCCAGGCTCCGCCGCCGCCGGCCGGTGCGCCGGTCGGCCCGTACGACCCGATGCCCGGTGGCGCCTACGGCGCGCCGGACGGCGGGCAGGCCTACGGCGCCGGCTACGGATACCCGCAGCAGCAGCCCGGGTACTACCCGGGCGCGCCGGTGCCCCCCGCGCCCAAGCAGCGCAACCCCGTGATGCTGTGGGGCGGGATCATCGGCGGCGTCCTGGCGATCGCCATCGTCGCCGGGCTGGTCGTGCTCCTCAAGGGCAACGACCCCGACCCCACGCCGAACGCCACCTCCGGCGGCACCACCACGTCCGGTGGCACCACCACCTCCGGAGGCACCGTCACCAACGCCCCGACCGCCGACGGCACCACCGGCAGCAGCACCGGCGGCAACACCGGCGGGGCCGGGTACAACATCGCCTGGAACGCCCCCAAGGCCGCCACCGGGGACAGCGGCTCGCAGCTGCTCGGCATCTGGGGCAGCGACAAGGTCGCGGTGCGCGCCGACAGCACCGGCATCCGGGCGTACAACACCTCCGACGGCAAGGAGGCCTGGAACATCCCGGTCCCGGCCGGCAGCAAGGAGGTGTGCACCGCCTCCTACTCGACCAACTCGAAGAACATCGCCGCCGTCTCCTTCAACACCGGTGACAGCGACTGCTCCACCATCGGCGCCGTCGACGTCAGCCAGGGCAAGCTGCTCTGGAGCGTCAAGGTCTCCACCGACCGGATGTCCTCGCCGACGCTCAGCGTCACCGACAAGGTGGTCGCCATCGGCGGCAACGTGGTCGGCGGCCTGAACATCGACAACGGCTCGGCGGCCTGGCAGTTCCAGCCGCGCGACAAGGACTGCAGCCTCTACGGCCGCGCGGCCGGCAGCCAGATCGCGGTCAGCGACCGCTGCTACGGCGGCTCCGGCCCGAAGTCGCAGCTGGTCGTCGTGGACGCCGACAGCGGCAAGGCCGCCAGCACGCCGATCACCCTCACCGGCAGCATCGAGCGGATCGACAAGGTCGTCCAGGACCAGCCGCTGGTGCTGCTGATGAGCAGCGGCCCCAACGGCGACTACATCCTGCCGTTCGACAAGAGCAACAAGCCCGGCAACCAGATGTCGGTCAAGGAGCCCGGCGCGGACAGCCTGCGGCTGTCCGGCCAGTCCGACGCCTACACCCAGAACGTGGTCAGCGGCACCACCCTGTACGCCCAGATCACCGGCGCCAAGTCGGCCGTCAACGCGTACGACCTGACCACCGGCAAGCGGATCTGGTCCGCCGCCAGCGCCACGTCCAGCCAGGACATCCGGCTGGTGTCCGGCACCGACAAGGACGGCAAGGTCCGCGCCATCGTCAGCCAGGGCTACAACAAGCCCGCCCGGCTGGTGACGCTCTCGCCGGCCGACGGCTCGATGACCGACATCGGCACCATGGCCATGCCCAACGGCCTGGACATCGGGATGAGCATGTCCGAGTACGTCCTCTCCAGCGACGGCAGCGCGGTGTACGCCTTCCGCCGCGGCAGCTCCGACGCGCCGCTGACCAAGTGGAAGAAGTGACGGCGGGGGGCTGAGCACTCCTCGAACGCGGGCCCTCGGGGCTCGTCCTGGCGGGGCGGGAACGGGCGATCTGTCCGGACCCGCCCCGCCTGTGATTATTCCGGGAGCCCGTCCGTTGGGTCATGGGAGGATTCGCCCCATCAGCCTGACGAAGGAGTGCAGCGAGTGCCCGGCACCAACCTGACCCGCGAGGAGGCCCGCACCCGGGCCGACCTCCTCCACGTGGACGCGTACGACATCGAGCTCGACCTGAGTTCGGCCCGCGAAGGAGGCACCTTCCGGTCCACCACCGTGGTCCGGTTCACGGCCACGACCCCCGGCGCGGACACGTTCATCGACCTCGTCGCGCCGAGCGTCGAGGAGATCACCCTCAACGGCGCGCCGCTCGACCCGGAGAGCTTCGCCGACAGCCGGATCCCGCTGCCGAACCTGGCCGCCGAGAACGAGCTGCGCGTCGTCGCCAACTGCGCCTACACCAACACCGGTGAGGGCCTGCACCGGTTCGTCGACCCGGTCGACGGCGAGACCTACCTGTACACCCAGTTCGAGGTGCCGGACGCCCGCCGCGTCTTCGCCTCCTTCGAACAGCCCGACCTGAAGGCCGCGTTCGCGTTCACCGTGACCGCCCCCACCGGCTGGGTCGTGGTCTCCAACTCGCCCACCCCGACCCCGGTCGGCGAGGGCGCCGCGCAGGTCTGGACGTTCGAGCCCACCGGCCGGATCTCCACCTACATCACCGCGCTCGTCGCCGGCCCGTACGTCGGGGTCTTCGACACCTACGAGAACGGCGACCAGAAGGTGCCGCTGGGCGTCTACTGCCGCCCCTCGCTGCGCGAGTTCCTGGACGCCGAGGACATCTTCGCCGTCACCAAGCAGGGCTTCGACTACTTCCAGGAGAAGTTCGACTTCCCCTACCCGTTCGCCAAGTACGACCAGCTGTTCGTCCCGGAGTTCAACGCCGGCGCGATGGAGAACGCGGGCGCCGTCACCCTGCGCGACCAGTACGTGTTCCGCTCCAAGGTCACCGACGCCGCCTACGAGGCCCGCGCGGCGACGATCCTGCACGAGCTCGCCCACATGTGGTTCGGCGACCTCGTCACCATGGAGTGGTGGAACGACCTCTGGCTCAACGAGTCCTTCGCCACCTTCGCCGAGGCCGTCTGCCAGGCCGAGGCCCCCGGCTCCAAGTGGCCGAACTCCTGGACCACGTTCGCCAACCAGATGAAGACCTGGGCCTACCGGCAGGACCAACTGCCCTCCACCCACCCCATCATGGCGGACATCAACGACCTGGAGGACGTCCAGGTCAACTTCGACGGCATCACCTACGCCAAGGGCGCCTCGGTGCTCAAGCAGCTGGTGGCGTACGTCGGCCAGGACGCCTTCTTCCAGGGCGTGCAGGCCTACTTCAAGCGCCACGCCTGGGGCAACACCCGGCTCACCGACCTGCTCGGGGCCCTGGAGGAGGCCAGCGGCCGCGACCTGCGGACCTGGTCCCAGGCCTGGCTGGAGACCGCCGGCATCAACGTGCTGCGGCCCGCCATCACCCTGAACACCGACGGCGAGATCGAGTCCTTCGCCGTCCTCCAGGAGGCCCCCGCGCTGCCCGCCGGCGCCAAGGGCGAGGCCGTGCTGCGCCCGCACCGCATCGCCATCGGCCTGTACGAGCTCGCCGACGGCGCGCTGGTGCGCACCGACCGGATCGAGCTCGACGTCGACGGCCCGCGCACCGAGGTGCCCGAGCTCGTCGGCCGGCACCGCCCGGCCGTCGTGCTGCTCAACGACGACGACCTCTCGTACGCCAAGATCCGGCTCGACGAGGACTCGATGGCCGTCGTCACCGAGCACCTCGGCGGCTTCACCGAGTCGCTGCCGCGCGCCCTGTGCTGGGCCTCCGCCTGGGACATGACCCGCGACGGCGAACTCGCCGCCCGCGACTACCTGGCGCTCGCCCTCTCCGGCATCGGGCGGGAGAGCGACATCGGCGTCGTGCAGTCCGTGCAGCGCCAGGTCCGGCTCGCCCTCGACGCCTACACCGACCCCGACTGGCGCGAGCAGGGCCTCGCCCAGTGGGCCGACGCCGCCGAGGAGCACCTGCGCTCCTCCGAGCCCGGCAGCGACCACCAGCTCTCCTGGGCCCGCACCCTCGCCTCCGTCGCCCGCACCGACGGGCAGCTCGGCCTGCTCGCCGGCCTGCTCGACGGCACCGCCGAGATCAAGGGCCTCGCCGTCGACACCGAGCTGCGCTGGACCCTGCTCACCCGGCTCTGCGCCACCGGGCGCGCCGACGAGGCCGCCGTGACGGCCGAGCTGGCCCGCGACAACACCGCGGCCGGCCAGGAGCACGCCGCCACCTGCCGCGCCGCCCGGCCCACCGCCGAGGCCAAGGCCGAGGCCTGGACCGCCGTCGTCGAGTCGGACACCCTCACCAACTACGTCCAGGAAGCGACCATCGCGGGCTTCCAGCAGTCCGACCAGCGCGAGCTGCTCGCGCCGTACGCGGCCAAGTACTTCGCCGCCGTCAAGGAGGTCTGGGAGACCCGCAGCCACGAGATCTCGCAGCAGATCATCGGCGGGCTGTACCCGGCGCTGCAGGTCACGCAGGCCACCGTGGACGCGACCGACGCGTGGCTGACCGAGGCCGAGCCGGCACCGGCGCTGCGGCGCCAGGTCGTCGAGGCCCGGGCCGGGATCGAGCGCGCGCTCAAGGCCCAGGCGGTCGACCGGGCGGCGGGCGCCGGCCGCTGACCTGCTGAGGCGCCCGTCGGGGCCCCGTCCGGGGTCCCTTCGGGCGCCGACGGGGCTCCGTTGGGGCGCCGTCGGGGCGCCGTCAAGGCGCTGGAACGCCTGAAGGGGCACCGGAGATCTCCGGTGCCCCTTCGGGGTCGTGCAGGTCCTGGTGGACGCGGTGGTTACTTCTTCTTGCCCTTGCCCTTGCCGTACGGCAGGCCCGCGAGGGCGGCGATGATCACGAAGGCGGCGATCGGGATCAGCACGTACAGGCCGATGGTCTGGCCGACGCTCAGGCCAGGACCCGGGTCGTCGCCGTCGTCCCTGGTGAGGGCCATGGCGGGCGACGACAGCAGCATCATCAGCGTGACCGTTGCGGAGACCGCGCCGGCTCGCAAAGCGTTCCTCTTGTCCACGTTTCCAACTTACCCGCCGCTTATGACCCCCCGCGCGTCGGGGTCGGCCTTCCGGAAGGGGGCCGTCCGCAGTGCCGGGGGCAGGCGGCGGGATCAGGTGCCGGGATCAGGTGCCGGGGTCGGACGGCGGGGTCAGACGGCGGGGTGGGCGCCGGGCGGGGCCAGCAGGTGGGCGAGCAGGCGGGCGGCCGGGGTGGCGGCCAGGCGGTCGAGGGTGACCGGGTCGCCGGCGCCGTCGGCGACCGGCAGGCGCCAGTTCGGGTACTGGTCCCAGGTGCCGGGCAGGTTCTGCGGGCGCGGATCGCCGACCAGGTCCGGCAGCCAGACCCCGACCAGCTCCGCCGGGGTCGCGCGCAGGAAGCGGTACAGCACCGGCATCGACAGCGGCTCGCCCGGCGCGAGCAGCCCCCGCGCGGTCAGCTCGGCCCGCCAGTCCGCCAGCTCGGCCACCGCCTCCTCCTGCTCCTCGCCCAGCGGACGGGCCAGCAGCCCGAGCCGGTGCCGCAGCTCGACGTGCTCGCCGGAGAGCCGGGCGGCGGTGCTCGGCAGGTCGTGGGTGGTGAGGGTGGCCAGACAGCCCGGGCGCCAGCGGTCCGGGGCGAGGATCTCCCCCGCCGCCTGCCAGTCCCGCTCGAACCAGAGCACGGAGGTGCCGAGGATCCCGCGCGCCGCCAGCTCCTCCCGGACGCCCGGCTCCACCGTGCCCAGGTCCTCGCCGATCACCGCCGTCCCGGCCCGGTGCGCCTCCAGGGCCAGCACGCCGAGCATCGCCTCGGCGTCGTAGCGCACGTACGCGCCCTCGGTCGGCGGGTGGCCGTCCGGCACCCACCAGAGCCGGAACAGGCCCATCACGTGGTCGATCCGGACCGCGCCCGCGTGCCGGGCCGCCGCGCGCAGCAGCTCCGCGTACGGGGTGTAGCCGGCCGCCGCCAGCGCGTCCGGGCGCCAGGGCGGCAGGCCCCAGTCCTGGCCGTGGGCGTTGAAGGCGTCCGGCGGGGCGCCGACGGAGATGCCGCCGGCCAGCACGTCCTGGAGCGCCCAGGCGTCCGCGCCGTCCGGGTGGACGCCGACGGCCAGGTCGTGGATCAGGCCCACCGGCATGCCGGCCTGCCGGGCCGCGCCCTGGGCCTCGGCGAGCTGCTGGTCGACCTGCCAGGCGAGCCAGCGGTGGAACTCGACCCGGTCGGCGAGCTCCCGGGAGGCGCGCCCCACCTGTGGGCCGTCCGGGTGACGCAGCCCCTTCGGCCAGCCGTGCCAGTCGGCGCCGTGCACCTCGGCGAGCGCGTTCCACAGTGCGTTCCGGCGCAGCCAGTCACCCTCGCGGCGCTGGTAGGCCTCGTACGCGGCCTGGCGGCCGGGGCCGCGCGGCACCTCGTGCAGCAGTTCCAGCGCCTCGCGCTTGAGCGCCCAGACGGCGTCCCGGTCGATCAGGCCGTCGTGCCCCAGCACCTCGTCGCGCAGCCGGGCGGCCCGGCGGCCCAGCTCCTCCGCCTCGGCGCGCTGGTCACCCGTCAGATAGGCGTACTCGGGGACGGCCTCGACCCGCAGGTGCACCGGATCGGCGAAGCGGCGGGAGGAGGGGCGGTAGGGGGACGGATCGGTGGGGGCGGCGGGGGCGGCGGACAGCGCCTGGTGCAGCGGGTTGATCTGGACGAAGCCCGCGCCGAGGCCGGCGCCCGCCCACCGGGCCAGCTCGGCGAGGTCGCCGAGGTCGCCCATGCCCCAGGAGCGGTCGGACAGGACGGAGTACAGCTGGGCGAGGAAGCCCCAGCTGTAGCCGGGCAGCGGGGGCAGCTTCTCCGGTGCGACGATCAGCGCCGCCTGGGCCTTGCCCTCGCCGCACTCCGCCCTGAGCGTGTGCCGCCCCAGCGGCAGGTCCGGCGGCAGCCAGTGCGAGTGGCCGCGCGGCAGCTCCCACACCCCGCCGTCCTCCAGCTCCACGTGCAGCCGCGCGTCGGCCGGCACGTCCAGTGCCGTCCGCCGCCCTTGACGGACCACCACGCAGGGCGGCAGCAACCGGGCCTGCTGCGCGGCCCGGTGACGCTCCAGCGCCTCGCGCGCCTGCTCCGGCGTCCCCGCCGCCACCCCCAGGGCCCCCAGCACCGCGACCAGCGTGCGCGCTCCCACGGTCACACCCCCCGGCCCGGGGTACCGGGTGTCCACCCCGTACGCCTGCGCCAGCGCCACCAGTTCGGGCGGTGGCGGCGGCGCGTCCTGCATCGGCACCCTCAGCCCGTCGGCTCCGTCACGGTCGAGATAAGCGGCCACTCGCGGCTCCTGCGATGTCTCGGCAACGCCTGGTCAGGACGACCACAGTCCTACCCGGGTGACGGCCCGACGACGCTGCGCGACACGACCGCGCGGTCGGATCGGCCTGGCGGCCGGGGGCTGCCGCGACCCCGGACCGAATGCTTGAACCGGGGCAGACCCGGCATAGCGGGCGGCCGCGTTGACACCAGGTTGGGTAGCTGGTGGGGTTGCGGCGATGTGGTCCAGGCCTGGCGAGGAGGCTCCTGTGGAAGCCCGAGTGTCCGTTGTGGCCGGGCGGCGGCTGCGGCAGCGGTTGGAGCGGAGTGCGGCGTTGCGGGAGGTGCTGTACCACCCGGCGGCGCTGGCGGCGCGGCGGGCCACGGCGCGGACGTGCCGTCAACTGGCTCCCAGGACGGCGGACCGGCTGATCGCCGGCCTCAAGGGGACGGAACCGCTGCTGGCGTCGGTGCGGGCGGAGCGGGCCCGGCGGGCGGCGGGGCGGCCGGGGCGGCGGACCCTGCAGATCGCGGCGGGGGTCGCGGCGGCGGCGGTGGTCGGCGGGCTGCTGGCCGGGCCGATGCCGTCGGCGGCGTACGCGGCGTCGGCGGGGCCGGACGTGGTGAGCAGCGCGCCGCAGACGCCGCTGGGGAGCATGACGAACCCGCAGGTGTTCCCGCGGCCGCAGGAGCAGACGGTGGCCGGCAAGCCGGTCGCGGTGCCGGCCGCGGTGACGCTGGTGCCGGCGCCGGACGCGGACCTCGGGGCGTTGGACGCCGTCCGGGAGGTGCTGGAGGTCGCCGGGGCGACGACCGTGACCCCGGAGCCGGACGCCGACGCGCCGGCCGCCGGGTCGCTGGTGGTGTACGTCGGCGGACCGGCCGAGGGCGCCGACGGCCGGACGGACCGGGCGCTGCGCGCGCTGTCCGCCGCGGCCGGCGGCAAGGACGGCGCCGCCCCCTCGACCGCGGGCATGCCGGCCGGCGGGTATGTGCTGTCGGTCGGTCAGCTGCCGGCCCAGGGCGGCGGGACGTACGGCGCGGTGGTGCTGGCGGGCACGGATGCGGTGGGCACCTTCTACGCCGCGCAGAGCCTGCGCCAGCTGCTCGCCGCCGTCCCGGCCGGGCAGGGGCAGGCGCCGGGCGTCGCCGGGCTGGGCCTGCCCGGGATCACGCTGCGGGACTGGCCGAGCGGCGCGCCGGTGCGCGGCACCGCGGAGGCGTTCTACGGCAGCCCGTGGACGGCGCAGCAGCGGCTCGACCAGGTGGACTTCCTCGGCCGCTCCAAGCAGAACTTCTACCTCTACGCCCCCGGTGACGACCCGTTCCGGCTCTCCCGCTGGCGCGACGCCTACCCCGCCGCCCAGGCCGACGAGCTGCGCCAACTGGGCGGCCTGGCCCGGCGCGACCACGTCACGCTCGGCTACGCGATCGACCCGGGGCAGTCGCTCTGCTTCAGCTCCGGCAAGGACGTGGACGCGCTGGTGGCCAAGCTGGACGGGCTGCGCAAGCTCGGCTTCACCGCCTTCCAGCTCCAGTTCCTGGACGTCAGCTACGACGAGTGGCACTGCGGCGACGACCGCGACACGTACGGCACCGGCCCGGCCGCGGCCGCCAAGGCGCAGGCCGCGCTGGTGACCAAGGTGCGGGACCGGCTGATCGCGCGCAACCCGGGCCTGGCGCCGCTGTCCGTCGTGCCCACCGAATACCACAAGCAGGGCGTCACGCCGTACCGCAAGGCGCTGGCCGCGGCGCTGCCGGACGGCGTGCAGGTGGCCTGGAGCGGGGGCGGGGTGATCCCGGAGAAGATCACCGGCGCCCAGGCCGCCGAGACCGGCGACCTGTACGGCCACCCGCTGGTCACCATGGACAACTACCCGGTCAACGACGCCAGCCCGGACCGGCTCTTCCTCGGCGCCTACACCGGGCGCGAACCGGAGGTGGCCACCCGCTCGGCGGTGATGCTCACCGGTGCCATGCAGCAGCCGGTGGCCTCCCGGATCGCCCTCGCCACGGCCGGCGACTTCGCCTGGAACCCGGCCGGCTACCGGCCGGAGGACTCCTGGCAGGCCGCGGTGCGCTCGCTCGCCGGCCCGACCGGCGCCGGCAGCACGCCCGCCGGCACCGCCCTGTCCGCAGTCACCGCGCTGGCCGGCAACAGCTCCTCCTCGCCGCTGTCCAAGCAGGAGTCCGGCTACCTGACGCCGCTGCTCGACCGGTTCTGGGCCGCCGCCGAGCCCACCTCGGGCACCGCGTCGGACCTCGCCAAGCTGATAGAGGCCGCCGCGCCCCTGCGGGACGCCTTCGCCGCGATGGCCACCGCCCAGCAGACCCTCGCCGGCACCCAGGCCACCGCCCAGCTCGCCGCCGAGGCCGCGCCCTGGCTCGCCCCGCTGCACGACTACGGGCTGGCCGGACAGTCCGCGCTGGACATGCTGCTGGCCCAGCACGGCGGCGACGGCGCGGCCGCCTGGAAGGCCCGGGTGGAGCTCAACCGGCTGCGCGAGCAGCTCGCGCAGAGCCCGGCCACGATCGGCGCGGACGTGCTCGCCCCGTTCCTGGAGCGGGCCGTCCAGGCCGCCGACAACTGGGCCGGGGTGGCCGGCGGCGGGATCACCCCGACCACCACCATGGGCACCGCGCACGACCACCTGCCCGCGCTGATGACCGACGGCGTGGCCGACACGTTCTACTGGAGCTCCGCTCCCCCGCAGCCCGGCGACGCGGTCGGCGTCGACCTCGGCGGCGGGCGCCCGGTCGGCGCCGTCACCGTGCTGATGGGCTCCTGGGGCAACGGGCCGGACGGCCGGAGCGCGGTCGACGACTACCTCCACGACGGCGTGCTGGAGTACAGCACCGGCGAGGGCGGCTGGAAGCAGCTCGCCGTGGTCAAGAACCAGAAGTCGGTCAGCGCCAAGCTGCCGGCCGGCCCGGTGGTGCGGGCCGTGCGGCTGCGGGCCACCGCCGCCCAGAAGACCGCCGTCGCGGTGCGCGAGTTCACCGTCACCGCGCCCGACGACGCCCCCGCCAGCGTCACCGGCGGCCCCACCGCACTGCCCGGCTCCTCGGCGTCCGCGGTGCTGGACGGCAACCCGGACACCGCGTACCGGGCCGCCAAGCCGCCCACCGCGCAGGACGAGCCGCTCACCGTCGAACTGGGCGCCGCCCGCCCGCTCGACCGGCTCACCGTGCTCACCGACCCGGGCGTGCACGCCACCGCCACCGTCTCGGTGCGCCGCTCGGACGGCGGCTGGACGGACATCGGCACCGTGCAGCCCGGCTACAACGAGCTGCCGGCCGGCGGGCAGGCCGCCGACGCGTTCCGGCTGACCTGGAAGCCGGGCGGCGACCCGCCGGTGGTCAACCAGGTGATCCCCTGGTACGCGGACGTCCCGGCGGCCCGGCTCAGCCTGTCCGACCCGACCCTGGACGTGGTGACCGGCGCCGCCGCGCCCGCCCAGACCCGGGCCACCGTCGAGGCCGGCCGCCCCGAAGGGACCACCGGCGAGCTACGCACCGAGGTGCCGGCCGCGGCCAAGGGCCTGACCGTGACCCCGGCGGCCGGGGTGACCGTGCCGCGCGGCGGCCGCATCGGCGTGCCGCTGCTGGTCAGCGCCGATCCCGGGACGCCGTTCGGGACGTACCAGGTGCCGGTGCAGTTCGTGGCCGGCGCCACCACCGTGAAGCAGGTGCTCCAGGTGCACGTGGTGCCGCCGACCAGCGGTCCGGACCTGGCGCTCCACGCGAAGGCCACCTCCTCGGGCGACGAGACGCCGAACTTCCCCGCCTCGGCGGTCACCGACGGTGACCCGAAGACCCGCTGGTCCTCCCCCGCCAAGGACGACGCCTGGGTGCAGCTGGAACTGCCGCAGACGACCCACCTGGGCGCTGCGGTGCTGCACTGGCAGGCCGCGTACGCCGCCGCCTACCGGCTCCAGGTCTCGGCGGACGGCACCACCTGGACCGACGCGGCGACGGTGGACAACGGCAGGGGCGGCGACGAGACCGTGCGCTTCGACGCGCCGGGCGCCCGGTTCCTCCGGGTGCAGGGCGTGGCCCGGGCCAACAAGTACGGCTACTCGCTGTGGGGCGTCGAGCTGTACGCCGTCACCCCGCCCGCCCCGCCGCAGACGCCGACCGTCCCCCCGGCCCAGCCGGACGGCGGCGCCACCACCGCGCCCACCACCGCGCCCACGGCCCCGACCACGACCCCGACCGCTCCGAGCGCCCCGGCCACGCCCCCGGCGGGCGGGACTCCGGGCGGTACGACAGGCGGCACGACGGGCGGCACGACGGGCGGGACAGCGCCGCCGAAGAAGTAGTCGCCGCGCTCCCCACCGGACAACGCGGCGGGGGGGGGGCGGGGGCCCCCGGGGGGGGGCCCGCCGCGCGCCAGGAGACCAGGCGGCCAGACTTGGGGGCCCACAGAGCGGGGGCGGCGAGGATCAG
>NZ_JBHWIR010000041.1:46072-48602 GCF_042731835.1 Kitasatospora sp. NPDC059817
GCGCCCCCCGCGGGGCGCCGCGGGGGGCGCCCCGCCCCCGCCCCCCCCCCCGCCCCGCCCCCCCGCCCCCCCCCCGGGGGGGGCCGCCCGGCCCCGGGGGGGGGGGGCGCGGCGGCCCATGAGGCGTACCGACGATATGACGGGCTGGCCCTTGTGGAGCGGGGTCAGGCGGAGAGCGGTTCGGGCTGCTCACCGCGGCGGACGGGGGCGGAGTGGGCCGAGTGCGCCCGGCCGAGCGGGACGGGGAGGCCCTGCTCGGTATGGTCGAGGTGCTCGTACTCGCCCCACTGCGGGGCGCGCAACTGGTCGGAGCCGCCGTACGGCTCCAGGTAGGGGCGCCAGCGCGGGTCCTTGATGCCGGTGCCGATGATCCGCCAGGCGAGGCCGCTGGGCGGGGCCGGTGGGCGCTTCATCCGCCAGCCGAGTTCGGTGAGGTGGCGGTCGGCCTTGGTGTGGTTGCAGCGGCGGCAGGCCGCCACCACGTTGTCCCACCGGTGCTGGCCGCCCCGGCTGCGCGGGATGACGTGGTCGACGCTGGTGGCGGCGGCCCCGCAGTAGACGCAGCGGCCGTGGTCACGGGCGAACAGCGCCCGGCGGGTGAGCGGGACGGGCCCGCAGAACGGGACCCGGACGAAGCGGGTCAGGCGGACGACGGACGGCGCCGGAAGGGCGCTGGTGGCGCTGTGCAGAGTGACTTCCGAGTCCTCCAGGCTGACCGCCTTGTGGTTGAGGACCAGGATGAGTGCGCGGCGCATCGATACGACGCCGAGTGGCTCGTAGGACGCGTTGAGGACCAGGACATGCGGCACGGATGCCTCCTTGGACGCCTGCGGCGCGTGGCTCGCGCCGGGACGAGCGGTTGGATCGCACAACTGGTGCGCGATCTCCCCCAGTGTCGCCTTACGCCTTTGTACGGCGCCACCACTCCTGTGTAACGGACCTGGTGTGAACTTCGGGTGTGGCTTCTGTCATAGCCGGTATGCCCTGGGGAAGGTCGGGTTGCACCCGGGTGCCCTCGGGGTGCCGCCCGTGGCCCTCCCGGGGGAGCGCTCGGCCGGTCGGAGCAGCGGCCGACCCCGTCGTCCGGGGGAGCGCACCGGTGTGCTGACGGGGCGTTCGCGTTGCTCCGTACGCCCTTCGGCGTGTCCGGTCCGGTGTTCGGCGCCGGTTAGGCTGAGGCGGACGGTCCGCGGGCCGCGTGCCGCGGCGCGGGCCCGCCACGCCCCCTTGCAGGAAGGCCCGCACGTGTTCCGCTCCGGCGCCACCGGTATCGCCGACGCGTCCTCGACGCTCTCCACTCCGACACCGGCGCCCAGCCCGACCGCGCCGCAGCTGCCGCAGCTGGACCTGAGAATCCCGACCAGCGCGCAGGAGGTCAGCGACACCACCAAGCAGGCCGCCAGCTGGTTCGACACGCACTGGCAGGGCTGGCTGGCCGGCGGGGTGCGGATCGTCTTCATCGTGCTGCTGGCACTGGTGCTGCGCGCCGTGGTGCGCAAGCTGATCACCCAGCTGATCACGCGGATGGCGCGCTCGCACGACCACCACGAGGAGAGCCGGCTCGGCGGGCTGCTGGCCAACACCGGGGTGGTGAACCCGGAGCGGCGCCAGCAGCGGTCGGAGGCGATCGGCTCGGTGCTGCGCAGCGTGGCGTCGTTCTCCATCCTGGGCACGGCCGCGCTGATGGTGCTGTCCGCGCTGGGCGTGAACCTGGCGCCGCTGCTGGCCAGCGCCGGTGTGGCCGGTGTGGCGATCGGTTTCGGCGCCCGCAACCTGGTGACGGACTTCCTCTCCGGGGTCTTCATGATCATGGAGGACCAGTACGGCGTCGGCGACGAGATCGACACCGGGGTGGCCGCCGGCACGGTGCTGGAGGTCGGCCTGCGGGTGACCAAGCTGCGCGGGGCCAACGGCGAGATCTGGTACATCCGCAACGGCGAGGTGAAGCGGATCGCCAACATGAGCCAGGGCTGGTCGACCGCCTCGGTGGACGTGCAGGTCGGGTACAAGGAGGACCTGCTGCGGGTCGAGGACCTGATCCAGGAGACGGCCGAGGCGCTGTCCAAGGAGTCGCCGTACGACGAGCTGGTCTGGGCACCGGTGTCGATCCTGGGCGTGGAGTCGGTCGCGGCGGACTCGGTGATGGTGCGGATCGAGGCGCGGACCGCGCCGGGCAAGGCGCCGGCCGTGTCCCGGGCGCTGCGCCAGCGCCTGAAGACGGCCTTCGACCAGGCCGGGATCAAGGTCAAGGAGGAGGCCGCGCCGGTGGCCGCCGCGGCGACGGCGGCCCCGGCCACCGGGGTGGTGATCTCCCCCGCGACCGAGCCGGCGCCGCCGTCCGCGCTGTCCGACCCGACCTCGCCCCGGTACCGGGCGACCGAACCGATACCGGCGCCGAGGCCGGCCGACGACCTCGCGAAGCCGTAGGGCACCCCCAGGCCCGGGGGGGGGGGGGGGCGCGCCCCCCCGCGCGCCCCAGCGACACCCCCGGCGGGAGCGCGGGAGCGTCCGCAGCGGCGCGCCACGCCGC
>NZ_JBHWIR010000042.1:0-30730 GCF_042731835.1 Kitasatospora sp. NPDC059817
ACTCCCATACCAGTGAAGTCAGGATGTTCAAGAGATCACGCAGTGGCCCGCTTTTGATGCGCCGTCCGTGGCCCTAATTTCACCCGTCGACGACACCGCCACCTACAGCGGGTATGGAGCGATCCCCGCGAGCGCGGGGCCGATGAGGTCGAGGGGCTGGGTCACCACTGGTCTCCGGAGCGATCCCCGCGAGCGCGGGGCCGATACTTCCTGACCTGCGGTGATTACCGGCTGAGGGGCTTGATTGCTTCAGTTCGATTGGTAGAGGTCCCGTCGAACAGCCGATGCGTTGTTGCCATCTTTCCTTGCCCCAGGGCTGGTTGTCAGTGTCGTGGCCTGGCTCCCCGAAGCGTACCCGCGCGTGGAGATTGAGACGATGATTGAGGACTGCTGGCAGCGGTACCTGCCCGAGGTCAGGGGCTGGCTGGGTGCGCTGTGGGGTAAGTCCGTCGGGCGGGCTGGGGATCCGCCACGGATCAATCCCCACAAGTGTTCCTCCAACAGTGTGAGTTCGGCGATGGCGATGTGCTCCGCGGAGCAATCCCCGCGAGCGCGGGGCCGATCGGACGAGTTGTACGTCCTGCTCCAGGAGGGGAGGGCGACCCCCGCGGGCGCGGGGCCGATCAGCTGATCGTTGCGCCGAGGTTGAACGCCCAGGAGCGATCCCCGCGGGCGCGGGGCCGATTGGGAGGAGTGCGCCATGGAGCAGTACGCCCTGGAGCGATCCCCGCGGGCGCGGGGCCGATGCTTTTTGACCTGGGGTGATTAGCGGTCGAGGGGCCTGATTGGTTCAGTTCGATTGGTAGGGGGCCCGTCGAACGGCCGATGTGTTGTTGCCATCTCTCCTTGCCCCAGGGGTGGTTGTCGGTGTCGTGGCCTGAGCTCTCGAAGCGTACCCGCATGTGGAGGTTGAGGACCGTTGGCAGTGGTAGCCGTCCGAGGCTAGGGGCAGCCTGTTGCTGTCGTACATGCTGGACGCTGGGGCAGTGGCCGAGATTTTCGGGGCCGCTGCCTGGTGCTGGTGACGTGGCGGCGTCTGAATGGTCTTGCGGGGCCAGGTCTGTTCGGCTGCTTGTGCGGGATGCGCGGCTGAGGAGGTTGTCCGCTGGGCGGTGTTCTTGTGGGACAGGTGCGCGGTGGGCGCTGTCGGGCGAAGTGAAGCGGGGCGGGGCAGGTCGCCGACTGCTACGGAGTGTTCCATGGGGAAGGTCGTAGAGCTTCAGCGCCGCCGCAGTGAGTCCTGGAAGTCGGCGCGTGGGAGCACGGTTATCAGGGGGAGTTGCCACTCACCGCGGTGGAGACCGTTCTGGTGTGTGGAGTTGGACCTCGGCGGGGTGCGTCGGATGCTCGGCCCCCACCGGCTTTGGGCGGGTGGGGGCCTGGTGGCGTCAGTGCAGCAGTAGTCGCAGGCTGAGCAGTCCGCGGTGCCTCGGGTTCTCCTGCCACTGCGCGGGTTCGGCCGGTTCGGCCAGGCGCAGGGCGGGGAAGCGGCGCAGCAGTTCGGTGAACGCTACCTCGGCCTGGAGGCGGCCCAGTTGTGCGCCGAGGCAGTGGTGGATGCCGTGGCCGAATGCGAGGTGTCGGGTGGCGTCCGGGCGGGTGATGTCGAAGCGGTCGGGGTCGGTGAAGACGGCCGGGTCGCGGTTGGCGGCGAGCAGGGCGATCTGGACGAACTCGCCGGCCGGGATCGTGGTGCCCGCGATGGTCACCGGCTCGGTCGTGCGGCGCAGCGAGGCGATGCTGAACGGGCTCTCGTAGCGCAGGACTTCCTCGATCGCGCCGGGAAGCAGTGCCGGATCCGTGCGCAGCGCCGCGAGTTGCCCGGGGTGGCTGAGCAGCGCGTGGATGCCGTTGGCGATCAGGTTGACGGTGGTCTGGTGGCCGGCGATCGCGAGCAGGAACGCCATCGAGGTGATCTCGGCCTCGGTCAGCCGGTCGCCGTCCGCCTGGGCGGCGAGGAGTTCGGAGATCAGGTCGTCGCCCGGGTGGGTGCGCTTGTGGTCGACCAGGGCGCGCAGGTAGTCCGCCATGCCTTCGGCGGTCTCCACCGAGACTTCGCCGTCTGCTCCGCCGTCTGCTCCGCCGTCCGCCTCGCCGTCGTCCTCCGGGTCGGCATCGACGGCGTTGCCGCGGACCTGGAGGTTCTCCCGTTCGGCCTGCGGCGCGCCGAACAGTTCGAAGACGACCGCGAGTGGCAGCGGCAGTGCGAACTCGCTGATCAGCTCGACCGGGTCGGGCCCGTCGAGCTGGTCGAGCAGTGCGCCGACGTGGCGCTCGACCATCGGTCGCAGGGTCGCCACCTGCCGTGCGGTGTAGGCCTGTTGGACCAGCTTGCGCAGTCGGGTGTGCTCCGGGGGGTCGGAGTTGAGCATGTGCGTCATCAGGTCGCGGCCCGGGCCGCCCTCGGAGTTCCCGACGTGTCGGGCGAACGCCTCGGTGACGGCCTTTTTGCTCAGCCGGGGGTTGGCGAGGGCGGCCCGGCACTCGGCGTGGCCGGTGACGACCCAGCCTTCGAGTCCGGCCGCGCCGCCGAACCGGACCTTGCGGGCGCCGCCCTCGGTGCGCCAGCGGCAGTATGCGGCGTGCGGGTCGGCGTAGAACTGGCCGTCGGCGAACTCCGGTTCGGCGGCGCTGTGTTCGGTATCCCCGGGCTCGGTATCCCCGCGCTCGGAATCCCCGTGCTCGGTTTGTATGTGATCATCGTGCATGTGATCAGTGTGCACCGCGTGGCTTCAGGACGCGGATCTCGCTGACGCCGAGCAGGCCGAGCAGTGGCACCTTGGCGGTCCGCTGTTCGGGGTCGACGACCAGGCCGGCCGTACGGATCTGGTCCAGCAGCAGCTCGGCGAGCGGCATCACCATGTGCCGGCCCCAGCAGCGTTCGGAGGTGTGCCCGAACGGCAGGTAGCCGGGAGTGTTGTCCGGGTCGAGGTGGTCCCAGCGCTCCGGGCGGAACTCGTGCGGGTCCTCCCACAGGGCCGGGTCGCGGTGCGAGAGCAGCGGCAGGACGAGGACGTCGTCGCCGGCGCCGATCCGCGGGTCGATCGCGGGGTACTCGGGCGAGGCGCGGCGCAGGATGTTCCAGGACGGCGGCAGCAGGCGCAGCGACTCGAAGATGATGTTCCGGTTCGGCGTGCTGTCGTCGAACGGCGCGCCGAGCCAGAGCGCGTTCGCGACCAGGGTGGAGATGGTGAAGCAGACCGGTGCGGCGGCTCGGCGGTACATGCCGAGCGCGTACCGTCGGTCCTGGTAGTTGGTCGCCTTCGCGGTGAGCTTGCCGAGTTCGGTGAGGTCGTCGCCGGGCTTGGGCCTGCCGGGCAGTGCGGCGCCGGCGGAGATCACCAACCAGGTGAGCAGGGGCGTCAGTTCGAGGTTGCGGCTCATCAGGATCCGCAGTCGGCGCGGGTCCCGGCCGAGGATGAGGTCGCGCAGGAAGAGGTGTCCGGTGAGCGGCCACGGACCGGACAGGTCGATGTTCGGCGGCAGCGGAGCCTTCAGTGCCTCGCGCACGTCGCTGCCGATCGTCCGCGTCACCGAGGATGCCTCGGTGCGGGTGATCGAACGTCCGTGCAGCGGTTTGAAGGTGGGCCGTTCGATCTCGGTGGCGCGCCGGGCGGCGAGGATCCGGTCGGTGAGCTCGGGCCCGGCGACCCCGATCGTGTCGGGTTCGAGCCGGACGGCGTCCTTGCCCAGATGGTCCTTGAGCAGGGCCTCAAGTCGGGGGGAGAGTACGGTGGTTCGCGAACGGGCGGAGGCGGGGGAGAGGGCCATGTGATGTCTCCGAGACTTTGCCGGGACCGGTCTCCGCCCCCGCCCCGGGCCCGATCTCCCGGCGGAGGCCGCGAGGGGGGGGCAGGGGCGGGGGCGGATCAGCTGTTCAGGTACCGGAGGTACCGATCAGCCGGCTTAGTACCAGATGTACCAAGCGCTGGCCTTCAGGCTCTTCTTGGCGAAGGACGCGTCACGGATGGCGAACAGGATCTTCATCTTTGGGTCTCCCTTTCGTTACCAGGTGGCTGAGCGAATGTAAGGCCACTCTGCAGTCGCCCTACAGACGTAGACACGCGGCCGGGTCTCCATCGGGTTCACCTTTGGGGGGAGTTCTTGCCGAGGGAGTTGGGGAGGTGGGGGGTTTGCCGGCGGATTTCCTGATTCGCCCCCCGGCGGCGGGCGATGGACGGTGTCAGTCGCGGGAGCAGTCCGCGCACCGTCGCGGGCGCAGCCCGTCGAGGATGATGCCCAGGTAGCGGCGCCAGTCGGTGACCCCGGCCTGTACGACGTGGCAGAGGCCGATGTAGAGCGGTGACACGTCAGCGACGGTCAGGTCCTCTCGCACCGAGCCCTCGGCCTGGGCGCGCTTGAGCACCTTGTCGGTGAGCTCGTTGAGTTCGGCGATCGCCGCCGCGTCGAACGTGCTGCCGCCGATCATCGCGGTGACCGTCTCCGCGTAGCCCCGGTCCTGTTCCTGCATGATTCCGCAGAACTCCAGGGAGCGGGCGAGGCCGTGCCAGGGGTCGGGGTCGGGGAGCACCTCGTTCCTGAGGAAGTCCAGGGTCTGCTGGAACCGGTGTTCCACGATCGCTTCAGCCAGCGATTCCTTGGTGGGGAAGTGGCGGTACACCGTCCCGACGCCCACCCCGGCCCTGCGGGCGATGTCGCCCATCTGGGCGTCCCGGCCGGACTCGGAGAAGGCGGCTCGGGCGGCGTCGAGCACCTTGAGCCGGTTGCGGGCGGCGTCGGAGCGCAGCTTGCCGCCGGTGGGTGTGCTGGAGCGGGAAGGGGGAGGGGAAGGGGTGTTTGACAAGGGGAACCGTGCCTCCGTATCGTCACCATCCGGAACCGTGAGTCCGATTCCGGTTACCACTTTAACCCACAGGAGCGTATCCCTCCCATGGCCATGCCTCCCACTTCCTCCTTATCGACCTCGACCTCGACCCCCTCCCCGGATCCGCTCCGCTGGAAGGCGCTCGTCGTCCTGGCCGTCGCCCAGTTGACGGTGGTGCTCGACGCCTCGATCGTGAACGTCGCGCTGCCCTCGATCCAGCGGGACCTGCACTTCGCCGACTCCGACGTCCAGTGGATCGTCAACGCCTACGCACTCGCCTTCGGCGGCTTCCTGCTGCTCGGCGGCCGGACCGCCGATCTGCTCGGACGGCGGCGGGTGTTCATGACCGGGCTCGGCCTGTTCGCCGCCACGTCACTGCTCGGCGGTCTCGCCCCGACCGCGGGCCTGCTGATCGCCGCGCGGGTCGGGCAGGGCCTCGGCGCCGCGATCATCGCGCCGGCCGCCCTGTCCATCGTCACCACGACCTTCACCGAAGGCGCCGAACGCAACAAGGCCCTCGGTATCTGGGGCGCGCTCGCCGGAGCGGGCGGGGCCATCGGCGTGCTGCTCGGCGGTGTGCTCACCCAGTGGGCGGGCTGGGAGTGGGTGATGTTCGTCAACGTGCCGATCTGCGTCGTCGCCGCCGTCCTCACACCGAGGTTCGTCCGGGAGAGCCGCGGCCACGAACGCACCGGCATCGACTTCGCCGGCGCCGCACTGGTCACCGGCGGTCTCAGCGTGCTGGTCTACGCGCTCGTGGACGCCGAGCGGGCGGGTTGGGGCTCGGCCAGGACCATCGGGCTGCTGGGCCTCGCGGCCGTCCTGCTGCTGGTCTTCGCCCTAGTCGAACTGCGCCTCGTCAAGCACCCGGTGATGCCGTTGCGGATCTTCCGCAACCGCAACCTGTCCAGCGCCAACGCGGTGTCCCTGCTGGTGGGCGCCGCGCTGCTGTCGATGTTCTTCTTCATCTCCCTCTACCTCCAGCAGGTGCTCGGCTTCTCCGCACTGGAGGCCGGACTGTCCTACCTGCCCTTCTCGGTGGCGAGCATCGTCGCCGCCGGCGCCGCCTCCCAGCTGGTGACGAAGGTCGGGCCCCGGCCCGTCCTCGCCTGCGGTCTGGCGCTCACCGCGGTGGGCCTCCTGCTGTTCACCCGCATCCCCGCCAACGGCACGTTCGCCGGGGACGTGCTGCTGCCCTCGGTGGTCGCGGCACTCGGACTCGGGTTCTCGTTCGTGCCCGTGACCATCGTCGCCGTCTCCGGTGTGACACCGCAGGAGTCGGGCCTCGCCTCCGGACTCATCAACACCACCCAGCAGATCGGCGGCGCGCTCGGGCTCGCCGTGCTCTCCTCGGTGGCCAACGCCCGGATCAGGGAACTCCTTGAGGGCAAGCAGCCCGGCGGCCCGGCCATGGCCGACGCGATGACAGAGGGCTTCCGGCTCGCGTTCGCCGTCGGGGCGGGCTTCGCCGTGCTCGGCGTGCTGATCACCCTGCTGGCCGTACCCAAGGGCGAACGGCCCGCACACGACGACCTTCCGGTCACGCTGGTCTGACGAACGGCGACGTCCGGACTCGCCACGGCGCTCACCCGCCTCCACGGCCACGGGGTGAGCGCCCTGCGGACTTCCCGTAGCCGGGGGACAACTCCTCAGTCGTGAAGAAGGTCAGCGAAAGGCTGTAGGCCTAAAGCCTGTTCGTCGATCCTTCACCCCGATGGGCAGCAATCCGGCCTGCGACCTCGGTCAACCGGGACACTCGGACGATGTAGCTGACTGTAAGCCTGCTGATCAGATTCCAGCCCTCGGTGGAGGATCGCACTGCCTCATTTCGCGGGCCAAGAGCTGTTCGGCAATGTGCGCTCGGCCAGCCCAGCCACCTTGATCGACCGGCGTGTGGCGGAGGTGGCAAGTAGCTGAGGCCAGCGGGAGATCAGGGGCCGGTGACCCACTGGCCGACGCGCGTCGGCTCGGGCTGGAGGATGATTCCGGTTGCAGCTGCGACCTGGGCGGTGAGGTCAGCGAGCGCCCGGACGAACGCTGCCGCTGTGGCCTCTCCTTGAGCGGTGACCGTGAGAGTCCGGCGTTCCGAGCAGCGCACGCCGTCGGCGACGGCTTGGCCGGGCCGGCAGCCGACATGCTCCAGGAGCCACCCGGCGCTGGCTCGGAGGCCGCCATCGCTGTCCTGGTGGACCGGGCAGCCGCGGTCGGACCAGCGCGTGGCCTGGGCGGTGGTGATTCGAGGGTTGAGGAAGACGGATCCGACCTGCCGGGAGTCCTGGTCGCTCGGGTCGAGGAAGAGGCCGCGCCGACGGCGGTTGGCGAGTACGGCCGCGGTGACCTCCGGAACGGTCGGGCGCGCGCCGACGGGCACGCCGAGCTCGTCCGCGAGCGGCTGGTAGGTGATCGGGGCCGCCGGCGTGTGGGTCAGGTGGAGCGAGGCGGCGAGGATGGTCCAGCGGCCGGGGGTTCGCTTGAAGCGGCTGCTGCGGTAGCGCAGGCGGCAGGACTGGGCCGGGAAGGTCCGCAGGCAGCCCATGCCCCAGTCCCAGACCGTGACGCTGTGGAGGGAGTCTGCGATCTGCTGGCCGTATGCGCCGGCGTTCTGGACCGGCGCGGCGCCGACGGTGCCCGGGATCCCGGCCAGGCACTCGATGCCGGCAAGCCGTTCGGCAGCGGCCCATTGGACGAGGTCGGTGAGCGGCTGGCCGGCCTGGACGGTGACGGCCACCGTGGTGTCGTCGAGCTTCTTGGCGGTGATGCCGCGGGTGTTCATGACCACGACGGTGCCGGGGTGGCCGGCATCCGCCGCGATCACGTTGCTGCCGTGCCCCAGGACGACGGGACCGTTCTGCTCCTGGGCGCTGAGCGCACGGGCGGCGTCGAGCCAGTCCGCGGGGTCGGACAGGTTGAGCACGGCGCCGGCGGGCCCGCCGAGCCGGAGGGTGGTCAGCGACGCGAGCGTGGCCTGGGGCACGGCAGGGTCCTCTCAGTCGGCGGCGACGGCCTTGAGCGCGAGGTTGCGGAGCGGGGCGAGCCGGGTGCGGTTGTTCTGGTGGTGGTAGACGGCGTTGGTACAGATGGCCAGGTAGCGGCCGGTGTCCGGGGCGAGGTAGAGGCTGGTGCCGGTGAAGCCGTGGTGGTAGGCGACCCGGCCGCCGTCGGCGAGGATCCAGGCCAGGCCGCGGTGGAGCCCGGGCTCGATCTCGGCCTTCGGTTCCATGCTGGTGCGGAGCCAGGCACCCAGTCCGTGGCTGGAGGTGTACGCGGTGAAGAGCCGGTCGGCGAAGGTGGCCAGGTCGGCCGGGGTGGTGAAGACGCCGGCGTGGCCGGCGACGCCGCCGAGCAGGGTGGCGTTGTCGTCGTGCGGGATGCCCCACAGCCGCGGGCCGCCGGGGAGGCGCTGCTCGGTCGGGGCGACGTCGGCGGAGCGGCTGACGGGTCCGTAGGCGGTGTGGGTCATGCCGAGGGACTGCCAGAGGTCGGCGGCGAGCTCGTCCAGGCGGCGGCCGTGGAGGTGGGCGAGCGCGAGGCCGAGGAGGATGAACCCGCGGTTGATGTACCGGTGGCCGGCGCCGGGTTCGGCGATCAGCGGTTCGCCGCAGATCAGCTCCGCGAGGGGTTCGGTGCGGCCCCGGTACTGGTCGAGGCGGGTCTCGGGCTGCAGGCCGGAGGTGTGCGCGAGGATCTGCCCGACCGTGACGTTCGCGCCGGGCACCTGGTCCGGCAGGTCGGGCAGCAGGTGCCGCACCGGTGTCTCGGCTGTGATGCCGTCGGTGAGTCCGATCAGCGGCCAGGTGGCCAGCACCTTGGTCAGCGACGCGGCGTCGTAGAGCGTGTCCGGGCCGGGCCCGGCGTTCCCACACTCGGGCGCGATGACGCCGGAGGAGACGAACGCGGGCCGGCCGTTCCGGGCGCCGTGGGCGAGGACGCCGCCGGGCAGGGCGCCGTCGTCGACCAGCAGGTCGAGGCACTGCTGCAGCTCGGCGACGGTGTCGGGGCTCAACGGCTTGGTGCTGGTCACGGCATCTCCCGGTCGATCGTCAGGCTGGCACCGAGCGCGGCGAGTTTGGGCAGCAGGTCGCCGTAGCCGCGCCGGAGGTGGTACATGCCCCGGATCGTAGAGGTGCCCTCGGCCGCCAGCGCGGCGAGCACGAGCGCGGTCGCGGCCCGGATGTCCTCGCCCGCCACGTCAGCGGCGGCGAGCCCGGAGGGCCCCTCGACGGTGATCAGCTGGCCCTCCGCGTTGACGACCGCGCCGAACTTGCGCAGCGCGGCGAGGTGGGTGTCGCGCCGGCTGTAGATCCGCTCCTCGATCCGGGACGTTCCGGCGGCCTGGGTGAGGACCGCGGTCAGCTGGGGCTGGACGTCGGTCGGGTAACCCGGGTGGGGGCCGGTGGCCGTCTCCGTCGCATGCAGTCCGGCCGGTACGGTGACCGTCGTTCCGCCGCGCTCGGCGGTCAGGAGGATCCCGGTGTCGGCGAAGACCGAGACCAGGCCTGGCGGGAAGCCGCAGGGCGGGAAGGCGTCGAGGTGGACGGTGCCGCCGGTGATCGCGGCGGCGAGCGCCAGTGTGGCGGCCTCCAGCCGGTCGGACGGGACCGGGAAGACGCCGCCGGCGATGTGGTCGGTGCCGGTGACGTGCAGGGCGTCCGCGCCTTGCCAGGTGATGCCGACACCGGAGCGGGCGAGCAACTCCGCGGTGACGGTGACCTCGGGCTCGATGCTCGGCCCGAGGATGGACGACGTGCCGGGCGTGCGGGCGGCCAGCAGCATCGCGGTGACCGTCGCGCCCAGGCTCGGGCCCCACTTCTTGGTGCTGACGTTGGTGATGAACGGAAGGCGCTTCGTTCCGGTGAAGCGGGCGCGCACGCGGCCCCGGTCGACCTCGGCGTCGGCGCCGGCGGCCTCCATGGCGGCCAGGTGCAGGTCGATGTACCGGGCGCAGAAGGCGTCGCCGCCGGGCAGCGGGAAGGTGACCTTGCCGGAGCGGGCCAGCAGGGCGGCGGCGATGACTGCGGTGGTCCGGATGCACCGTCCGAGGCCGTCGGGGATGACCGGGAAGTAGGAGTCGGCGGGCCGGGTCTCGAACTCACCCTCGGCGATGGTGGCTCGGGTGCCGGTGCGGTGAAGGATCTCCGCGCACACACCGGTGTCGAGGATCGCGGGGGCGCCGGTAAGGGTGAGCGGCTGGTCGGCGAGGATCGCGGCAGCGTACAGGTGCAGGGCGATGTTCTTGCTGCCCTGGACCGTCGTCGTACCGTGCAGCGGGTGGCCGCCGGTGATCCGGAGGGTGAGCCGGTCGGGGGTACTGGCCGGCGCGCAGGTAGGCCAGCGCCCGGCTGTACTGCTTGATCGCCGCGGTCACGGCGTCGGACGCCCGCTCCGCCGCCCATCCCATGCGGTCGAGGGAGATCGACGCGAGGTCCTGGAACCCGAGCTTGCTCGCGAGGTCGTAGCCGGAGCGGTACTGCATGGCGAGGGCCTGCCAGAGACGTCGATCACCGCTACTGTGCGCCGCGGTCGTGGTCTCGGTGATCAGGCCGGGCAGTTCTGTCGCCGCGCTCCGCAGATCCGACGCCCGGATCAGGCGGCAGACCCGGTCGGTGTGGTCGACGAGTTCCTCGGTCGGACGCGGTGCCACGTCCGGGTCGGCTCCGAGGTCGAAGATGTCGAGGGATTCCCGGATCGGCTGGATCAGCCCGTCGAGCTGGTCGCGCCGCAACTCCTCGATGTACGGGCGTCCTTCGAGATCGGCCGGGGGCACGGTCAGTGCCCTGGCGATGGAGGCGAGGACAGCCGGGCCGGCCTGCCGCTTGCCCTGCTCGATCTGAGCCATGTGGGACGCCGAGATCCGTGCCTTCAGGGCGAGTTCGGTCTGGGTCATGTGTCGGAGCTTGCGGGTCTGCTTGATCCGCTTGCCTACGGTGTCAGGCGTGAAGTCGGTCATGGCGCGTTCCTTGAGGAGTTCGGCCCGGTGGTCCGACGGTAGCGCCAAGTAGTCAGGCGCATCATCGAATTCGGCAGGGTTTGCCGCCGGCCATCCCCACGGGGTTCGATGACTGCCATGTCCACCACGCGCCCGGTCCTGTACCTCTTCGGCTCCGCCGCCCCGCCGGTCCTGAACATGGCGCAGGTCGTGCGCCACGCCCAGTTCAGGGGGTGGGAGGTCGCGCTCGGGCTCACCCCGACCGCGGCGAGCTGGCTCCAGGACGAGCTTCCCAAGCTGAACCGTCTGACCGGCCACCCGGTGAAGTCCACGTACCGTCGGCCGGGCGAGCCGGACGTGCTTCCGCCCGCCGACGCGGTTCTGTTCGCTCCCGCGACGATGAACAGCATCAACAGCCTGGCGCTCGGCCTCACGACCTCCTGGGTCATAGGGTTCGCGGCTGAGGCGATCGGCAAGGGAATCCCGCTGTCGGTGATGCCGTGTACGAACACGGCGCTCACCGGGCACCCTCAGTTCCCCCGGAGCGTCGCCACCCTGCGTGACTCCGGCGTCCGAGTGCTGCTCGGCGAAGGAGGCTTCGTCCCGAACGATCCGGGCCGGGGGAGACCGGAGGCTTACCCGTGGGAGGCCGCACTCGGGGCTGCCGAGGAGTCCATCGGGCGGTGACACCCGGCTGCGGAGCCCGGCCGCCGTGACCGCTGGGGCCGTTGGCCAGAGATTTCTCCCGGCCAACGGCCTTCTGACTCGCGTCGGGACGACAGGGCTTGGACCAACGTGTCCCTCGCCTGCGGCGGTGCCTCAGTAGGACAGCCCCGGGCAGTACACCCCCTGCTGCGGCGCCGTGTACGAGCCGCGTGCCACCAGGGTCTCCAGTCGCTCCAGGGTGATGCCCCGGGTGTGGAAGGCCCAGCTCAGGGTCTCGGGCAGCAGTCGGCCCGGGATGCGCAGCCGGGGCGGCGCGCCGTCGGGGACGGCCCGGCGCATCAGCTCGCCGGCGCCCGTGTACAGCGCCCGTGCCGCAGCCTCCGAGACCGCCGTCAGATGGCCCAGGTCGGACAGGCCCGTGGTGTAGCCGGCGAGCGCACCGCTCGACCGGTCCAGGACCACGTACGGCTGCGACCAGCCGAAGGCCCGCTTGGCCGCCATGTGGATCTCGCCGTCCCGTGCATGGCCGTTGACCGAGCGGTACAGCTCCTGGCACGCGGGCACGTCGTCCTCGGTCATCGCGCGCACCGTGAAGCCGGCCATGTTCGCCGGGGTGGGCGGTGCGTACCCGGCGACCAGGGACAGCTGCTCGTGCGGGACGAAGCCGAGCGAGGAGTAGAGCCGGTACGCGCCCAGGTTGTTGGTCACCTGGACGGCCCGGACCGAGCCGCGGTCGTGCCGGGCGGCCGCGCCGATCACCTCGTCCATCAGCAGTCGGCCCACGCCGCCGCCCTGCGCGCCGGGCGCGACGCTGAGCGGGCCGAAGGCGGCGACGGACTCGCCCAGGACCAGGAAGTTGGAGCCCGTCACGGAGTCCGCGCCGTCGACCGCCACGTAGGCGAGGCAGCCCGGGGCCGCGAGCCGGTCCCGGAACATCTCCGTCACCTCGTCCACCGACGACCACTCCGGGGCGAGGCCGAGCGAGGCGTTGAGGGTGTTGAAGGCCTCGAAGCAGATGCCTGCCATCGCCGGAAGGTCCTCCCACGCCGCCTCCCGGACCCGGAGGGCCTGCGTACCGGTGTCGACGAGGCCGCCCCCGGCGCCGACGCCCGGTTCGGGGAAGTAGCCGACGCGGACGAAGAACCCGACGTACTTCTCGAAGAGTTCACGCGTCATCGGCGGGCAGTCGACGCCGGTACCGGCCAGCAGCTCGCGGGTCTGCGAGGTGTCGACGGACAGGTAGTGGTTGCGTCCGCTGTAGATGGTCGATTCGAACGCGTCGATCATCGGGACCATCGCGTTGTCGCGGTCGGCGCGGATGCGCCGCACCCAGGCGTCCCAGCGGAGTTCGTCCAGCCGGTAGCCGAGGGAGCGGAGGGATTCCGTCATCGCGGAGAACGGGAGGTGCGTCCCGTTGGCGAGGTGGTGGTTGCGGCCCGCCGCCCGGTCGTCGCGGGACAGCCGCAGGATCGCCGCGCTGACGTGGTCGACCGGCACCAGGTGGAAGATGCCGGCGGGATCCTGCGGGACGGCACCGGCCTGCACGATGCCCTTCATGCTCAGCCAGACGAAGTCGTGGGTCTGGCAGAAGCCGCGCTCCGAGTCGCCGGAGATCTCGTCCACCCGGTAGACCGAGACCGGCAGGCCCCGCCCCCTGGCGAGTTCGATGATCTGCTCCGCCACCAGCTTCGTCTGCCGGTAGCCGGACGACAGCGCCTCGGCGGGGCCCGGCGGGTCGGTCACCTGGAGCGCCTGCCCGGGGACCGCCTCCGCGGCGAACACGCCGGTGGACGAGACGTGGTGGACGGGCACGGTGCGGTGCCGTGCGGCCAGGCGCAGGATCTCCGCGGTGCCCGTGACGTTCGCGTCCTTCAACGCCGAGTACGGGTAGAGGCCGTTGACGGTCGCGGCGGCGTGGTAGACGCTGTCCACGCTGCGGGCGAGGGCGTCGAACCGTTCGGGGGCCAGCCCCAGCAGCGGCCGGGCGAGATCGCCGACGACCACGGACAACCGGTCCGGGTCGATGGCGTCCCAGAACTCGTACCACTCAAGGTTCTTGCGCAGCCGCGCCCACGCGTCCGCCTCGTCGGCCCCGCGGACCAGGCAGTGCACGGTCGCACGGGTCGTCCGCAGCAGGTCGCGCAGCAGGTACGCGCCCAGGAACCCGGTCGCACCGGTGAGGAGCACCTCCTGCGGGTCGTCCGCGACCCGGATCACCTCGTCGGCGGGGGAGATGTCCGCCGTCAGGACGACCTCGGCGGCGAAGTCCACCGCGTCCTCGTCGACGCCCGGCGTGGCGGACACCGCGGCCAGCACCTTCGCGAGCAGGTGGTCGGCGAGCACCGCCGGGGTCGGGTGCTCGAAGACGAGCGTCGGGCGCAGGCTCACCCCGCAGAAGTCGCTGAACTGGTTGCGCATCTCGACGGCCATGAGGGAGTCGACGCCGAGTTCGAGGAACGGCACGTCGGGGTCGATGGCGTCCGCGCTGTCGTGGCCGAGCACCGCCGCGACCCGGGTGGCGATCCGGTCGATCATGTGGAGGAGCTGCTTCTCCTCGTCCAGGCCGGCGAGCACGCCGGCAAGGCGGGCGGCGACCTCCGGGCGCTCACCCGGCTTGAGCACCCGCCCGGACGGGGCCGCCTCCTCGGTTGTGGCCTCCGCCTCCGCCTCCGCGATCGCGGCCGGTACCGGTGCCGGGGTGGGGCCGGCGAGTGCGGGCAGCCAGTAACGCTTGCGCTGGAAGGCGTAGGTCGGCAGCGTGACGTGGCGGGCGCCGGTGCCGTCGAAGAACGCCGCCCAGTCGACCGGGACACCGGCGGTGTGGAGCGCGGCGGCGACTGCGACGGCGGTCGCGGCACCGGGCCGGTCGCGCCGGGAGACCGGCAGCGCGCGGTGGTCGTTCGGCCGGCCACCCCCATCACCTTCGTCGGCGTCGTCGGCGATCTGACGCACCAGGGCCGTCAGGGACGCGTCCGGGCCGAGTTCGACGAAGGTGTCGGTGCCCCGCTCCCGCAGGGTCCGCACCGCGGCGGCGAACCGGACGGCCGAGCGCAACTGCCCGGTCCAGTACGCGGGTGTCAGCAGTTCCGCACCGGCGAGGGCGCCGGTGACCGTGGAGACGATCGGCAGGTCCGGCGCACGGTAGGTGACGGTCCGGGCCACGGCCTCGAACTCCTCCAGCACCGCGTCCATCCGGGGCGAGTGGAAAGCGTGACTGACCGTCAGGCGCTTCGTCCTGCAGCCCAGTTCGGCCACCAACCCGGCGACCTCCGCCACGGCGTCCTCGTCGCCCGAGACCACGACGGACCGGGGCGCGTTCACTGCGGCGATCCCCAGCCGGGACTCCCGGCCGGCGAGCAGCGGCAGGACCTCGTCCTCCGTGGCCTCCAGCGCGATCATGGCGCCGCCTTCGGGCAGCGCCTGCATCAGCTCGCCCCGGGCGGTGACCAGCCGGGCCGCGTCCGCCAGTGAGAACACCCCGGCGACGTGCGCGGCGGCCAGCTCGCCGAGGGAGTGGCCGGCGAGCGCGTCGGGACGCACACCCCAGGACCGCAGCAGCGCGAACTGCGCGACCTCCAGTGCGAACAGGGCGGGTTGGGCGATACCGGTGCGATGGATGCGCCCGTCGTCCGCCGCGTCGCCGGCGGCGGAGAGGAGCAACTGCCGTACCTGCGGCGCCAGATGGCCGCACACCGCGTCCAGCGCTTCGGCGAACACCGGGAACGCCTCGTACAGTTCACGGGCCATGCCCGCCCACTGGGAGCCCTGGCCGGTGAAGAGGAACGCCGTGGTCCGGGCGGCACCGGCGTGATCGGTGGTCAGTCCGGCCGCGGGCTCGCCCTCCGCGAGCGCGCCGAGTGCGCGCAGCAGACCCTCCGCGCTGTCCGCGCCGTTCGCCCCGCGACCGAGGTCCGCGACGACGGCGGCCCGGTGTTCGAGCCCGGCCCGGGACAGTGCCAGGGTGCGCCCCACGTCCACGGCATCCCGGTCGGGCGCCGCGCGCAGGAACGACTCCAGCCGGCGGGCCTGGTCGCGCAGCGCGGCCGGGGACTTCGCGGACAGCAGCCACGGTACGGCGGTGAGCGCCCGGACCGGGGCCGGGGCTTCCTCGGGCGAGACCGGGGCCGGGGTCCCCTCGGGCGAGGCCGGGGCCGGGGCCTCCTCGGGCGAGGGGAAGTGCGGCGCCTCCTCCAGGACGACATGGGCGTTGGTGCCGCTGATGGCGAAGGAGGACACCCCGGCGCGCCGGGGCCGTCCGTCGGCGGCCGTCCACGGCCGCGCCTCGTCGAGCAGCCGTACGTTCCCCGACGACCAGTCGACGTGCGGCGACGGACGGTCCACGTGCAGGGTCGCCGGGAGGACGGCGTGCCGCATCGCCTCCACCAGCTTGATGACACCGGCCATGCCCGCGGCGGCCTGGGTGTGGGCGATGTTGGACTTCACCGAGCCGAGCCACAGCGGCCGTTGAGGGTCCCGGCCGCGCCCGTACGCGGCGAGGATCGCCTCGGCCTCGATCGGGTCGCCGAGCATGGTCCCCGTGCCGTGGGCCTCGACCAGGTCGACCTCGTGGGCGGCCACCCGGGCGTTGGCGAGCGCCCGGCGGATCACCCGCTGCTGCGCCCGGCCGTTGGGCGCGGTGAGCCCGTTGGACGCGCCGTCCTGGTTCACGGCGCTGCCCCGGATCACGGCGAGCACCCGGTGGCCCGCCCGCTGCGCGTCGGAGAGCCGTTCGAGCAGCAGCACCCCCGCGCCCTCGCCGAAGGCGGTGCCGTCCGCCGCGCCGGCGAAGGCCTTCACCCGGCCGTCCGGGGCGAGGCCCCGGTGCCTGCTGAAGGTGATCATGTCGTCCGGGGTGGACATCACCGTGACCCCGCCCGCGAGCGCGAGCCGCGACTCACCGGAGCGCAGGGAGCCGCAGGCCAGGTGGAGGGCGACCAGGGACGCGGAGCAGGCCGTGTCGACGGTGACGGCGGGGCCGTGCAGGCCGAGGGTGTAGGCCACCCGGCCGGACATCACGCTGCCCGAGGTGGCGAAGCCGAGATGGCCCTCGTACTCGGACCCGGGCGCGGCGAGCGTGCTGTACGTCTGTCCCTTGGTGCCGACGAAGACGCCGGTCTCCGAGCCGGCCAGGCCGGTCGGGTCGAGGCCCGCCCGTTCGAAGGCCTCCCACGCGATCTCCAGCATCAGCCGCTGCTGCGGATCCATCGCGGTCGCCTCGCGCGGGGCTATGCCGAAGAATCCGGCGTCGAACGCGGACGGGTCGGTCAGGAAGCCGCCGCGCGAGACGTAGCTGGTGCCGGGGTGGTCGGGGTCGGGGTCGAACAGCGTGTCCAGTGCCCAGCCCCGGTCGGTGGGGAAGTCCGAGGTGGCGTCCCGGCCTGCGGCGACGAGGTCCCACAGCTGCTCGGGTGACTCCACCCCGCCGGGGAAGCGGCAGGCCATGCCGATGATGGCGATCGGCTCGGCGCCGTCCGGGCCGGGCCCCGCGGGGGCTGTGTGCTCGGCCGGGAACGCTTCGGCGGGCGCGCGGGTGTCGGTCGGCTCCGTCAGCTCCGCGACCAGCCGGTCCGCGAAGGCGGCGGGCGTCGGGTGGTCGAACACCGCCGTCGCCGGGAGTCGCAGCCCGACCAGCGCGCACAGCCGCCGCCCGACCGCCACGACGGCGAGGGAGCCGAGGCCGAGATCCACGAACGGCCGTGTGGGCGCGACCCGTTCGGCTTCGACGCCGAGCGCGAGCGCCACCTCGGCGCGGACCAGGTCCAGTACCGTCCGGGCCCGCTCGGCCGCCGTGAGCGCCGCGAGCCGGCCCGCCCACTCGCCCCGGTCGGGCTCGGCCCCGAGGCCCCCGTGCTCCCCGGGCCCGCCGGTGGACGCCGTACCGAGCAACCGGGGGTCCGCGTCCGCCAGCAGATGCCGGGTGACCTTCCCGGACGCGGTGCGCGGAACGTGCTCGACGGCGTACACCTTCTCCGGCACCTTGAAGAAGGACAGCCGCGTCCGGCAGTGCTCGAACAGAGCCTGGACGTCGACGCCTTCGGGACCGGGCACCACGTACGCGACGGGCACCTCGCCGAGCACCTCGTGGGGCTCCCCGCCCACCGCCGCGTCGGCCACGCCCGGCGCCGTGCGCACCACGTCCTCGATCTCGACGGGGTGGATGTTCTCGCCGCCCCGGATGATCAGCTCCTTGAGACGGCCGGTCAGGGTCACCTGCCCGAGGGCGTCCCGGCGGGCCAGGTCGCCCGTGCGGTACCAGCCGTCCCGCAGCACCTGCGCCGTGGCGTCGGGCTGCCCGTGGTAGCCCAGCATCAGGTTGGGGCCGCTGACCCAGACCTCGCCCTGCTCGCCGTCGGGCACCTCGGCGCCGGAACCGCCATCCACCAGGCGGATGTCCACCCCCGGGACGGGCGGCCCGGCCGCTCCGGCCGCCCGGTCGCCCGTCGGCCGGTTCGAGGTGATCGCGCCGGTCTCGGTCGATCCGTACTGGTCCACCAGCGGGACCCCGAACGCCTCCTCGAAACGGCTGCCGAGGGAGGCGCCGCCGGCCGAACCGGCGACGAACCCGAGCCGCAGCGAAGGCAGCCGGGTGTGCTCCTGGCGGGCACGGTCCAGCAGGTAGTGGTACGTCGTCGGCACCCCGGCGAGGAAGGTCACCCCGTCGTTGCGCAGGGCGTCCAGCACCTCGGAAGGGGCGAAGCCGCTCATCAGCCGGGCTCCGGCGCCCACGGCCACGACCGCCATGACGCACAGGTTCTGGCCCAGGCCGTGGAACAGCGGCATCGGCCACAGCAGTCGGTCGTCCTGCGTCATCCCGAGCACGCCCACGTGGCAGGCCTCCACCAGCCACAGCGAGCTGCGCAGGGAGTAGAGCACTCCCTTGGGACGGCCGGTGGTGCCCGAGGTGTAGAGCATCCAGGCCGGAGCGTCGAGCGGGCTCTCCTCGGGCACCGGTCCGTCGTAGGGGGTGGCCGCGAGCGTCTCGTACGCTGTGATGTCCGCGGTTGCGCCGGAGGCGTCCGCCGGTGCCATGGGGGAGTCGCCGGTGAGCACGATCGAGGGCCGGGACGGGCCGGACGCGGCCACCGCGCGCAGCAGCACGTCGAGCCGCGCCGGGTCGCACAGCACCACCGACGCCCCGGAGTCCCGCAGGAAGTGGACCAGTTCGGCCTCGGACGCCTGCGGATTCAGCGGCACGGTGATGCCGCCCGCCCGGATGACGGCGAGGCAGCTCTCCACCATCTCCACGCTGTTGCCCATGAGGACGGCGGCCCGGCCGCCGTTCTCCAGTCCCAGCGCGGCGAGCCGGCCGGCGAGCCGAGAGGTCCGCAGATCCAGTTCCCGGTAGCCGACGCCCCGCCGGGCGTCGGCGAAGGCCACCTTGTCCCCGATCCGGGCGGCGTGTCCGCCGAGCAGTTCGGACAGCGGACGGATCAGCGAAGGGGTCGTGTCAGGAGCCATGTCATCGCACCTCTCGGCTCTGTGTTCAGCGCTTGGTAGACGGTTGCGGTCGTGCCGTCAGCGGACGGCCAGCACGGTCCTGGTCGGGCAGGAGAACTCCAGGGAGCCGTCCGGCCCCGCGAGCACCCGCAGCGCCTCGCGCGCCTCGTCGGTAGCTTCGGCCACCCGCTCCGCGGGCACCAGGTCCCACTGCACGCGGGTGGTCACGGTCCTGGTCCACGCCAGGTAGTCGTCGATGGTCTCGAAGCGGGAGTCCGCCGGGACGTGGCGGATCCGTACATCGCTGAAGCCGGCGGTGAGGAAGGCGGCGGCCGTGGACTCCTCACCGGCCAGCGGGCCGCCGAGGCCCAGGACCACCTGCCACGGGTCGTCCACACCCTCGGGGAGGTACTTGGCGAGCACCCCGGAGAGGATCTCGGCGGACTCCCAGCCGGCGGCCAGCCTGCCGTTCTCGGTGGGGAAGGTGGTCGCGGCGAACCTGCCGCCGGGGCGCAGCGCCGCGGCGGCGCAGGACAGGGCCTTCTCCGCCTCGGGCAGCAGGAACAGGACCATCCCGGCGCTCGCCGCGTCGAACGGCTCGGCGAAGGCGAAGTCCTGGGCGTTGCCCAGCTCCGCGCGGGCCCGGCCGGCGACCCCGCGGGCCGTGATGTCGGCCGTGCAGGCGTCGACCATGCCCTGGGCCTGGTCGATGCCGAGCACGAAGCCCTCCGGGCCCACCGCGTGGGCGATCGGGAACAGGCAGGCGCCGCGCCCGCAGCCGATGTCGAGCACCCGTTCGCCCGGCGAGAGCTCCAGGGTGTCGGCGATCATCTTCCCCAGCGGGTGGAAGATCATCTGACCTGCGGAATCGTACTGCTCGGCGGCCTTGTCGTAAGCGTCCCTCACCAGTGAGGTGATGCGGAGGTCCTCGGTCATGACGCGCTCTCTTCCTGTTGTTCCGGGGTCGGCGGATTGTCGGATGTCACCGGCCGCACGATGCAGCCGAGACGGAATTCGGCACAATGCGTTTCGTCCGCCACGCGCCACCACAACTGGTCCGGGGTGGGCAGCATTTCGGACACGACGACTTCCCCTTCGGGAAGTCGCGCGATATCGATCACCGACAGCGGATCGGCGAAATCGACGTACAGCGGCTTGGGTTCGGCCGGATGCTTCACGTAGACGTGGCGCGGAATTCCCTGGGCGGCCCGCAGCCGCTGCACGGACAGCCACTGGGCGACGGTGTCCGCGGCCTTCTCCGGAGCCCTTTCCGGAATGCTCAGCCGCCAGCGGGCACGCTGGACCACGACACCGTCCACCACGATCCTGGGGGTGTACGCGCCGAGGTCGACCGGCACCGGGACCAGCGCGGGCCTGGACACCGCGCGGTGCAGCGTCGACGACAGGTCGCCGGGGTAGAGCAGCCGCCGCCGGCCGCCCACCACCACCGCGTCGGCCGAAGCGGGCACGACGGCGTCCGCGATCGGCACCACGTCGGCCCGGTCCTTGCCCGAGAGGCCGCTCAGTTCGATGGCGGCACCGGGGAGTTCGGGGGTCACATGGGCGCTGCGCCGGCGCGAGACGATGGTCGCGGCGGTCCCGGGCGGCACGGCTCGCGCCACCCGCTCGGTGAAGCCGCCCCACAGCCCGTCCGGGTCGCTGTGCAGCGGACGCTCCAGCCCCCCGAAGATCGAGCTGCAGTCGTCGTGCAGCTCCGAGAGCACCCAGTCGGCGGTGGCCGGGTCGGGGCCCGCCACCATCAGGTCGGGGCTCGGCAGGCAGGCGTCGTCAGGGCCGTACGTCACGGTGTCCCACAGCGGCGCCAGCGCCTCGGCCAGTTCGCCTCGGCTCAGCTCCACGACCGGGGGGCGGCCGTCGGCCGCTCCCGCGGCCTCCACGGCCCGCCCGACCAGTCGGCGCAGCACCGCGTCCAGCCGGTCGCGGCGCGGTGAACGAGCGGGTATCTCCCGTGCGGCCAGTGCGGCGAGCGGCGCCGGGGCGCCCCCCAGCTCGGCGCGCAGGGCGTCGCGGGCGTCCTCCCTGGCCAGCAGCGCCGCGAGGAACACCAGCGGGAACACCGCCTCGGTGACCTCCCGGATGCGCTCCACGACCGGCGCCCCGAAGCCGACCCGCTCGCTCAGTGGACTCGACCTGTCCTCGTGGAACAGCTCGCGGTCGGCGTAGTGCCGTCCGCTGTCCTGCGAGACCCGCCCGCCGTCCGCCGCGCGGGCCGCCCGCACGGCGAGGAGGTGCGCCGCCCGCTCGGGCCAGGGCGCCCGCGCGTACGTGTCGCGGACCTCCGCCAGGTTCACCGCCGTGTCCGTGGGGTGCTCGGCCGCCAGTCTGGTCAGCGCGTGCAGTTCGGTCGCCGGCAGCCGCCAGGGGGAGACGACCAGCGCCGGCCCGAGTGCCTTCACCAGCCCGGCGGCGTACGCGTCGTCCGCCCCCGTCCGGTGCGGGGGCGGCACGGGGCCGGCGGCGCTGACGAGCGAGTCGAGCCGGCTCCCCGGCGCCGCGGCGGCGGCACTCCACAGCGCCAGCGCGGGCCCCGCGACCTTGAACCTGCGCCCGTCCACGGCCCGTTCCAGCACCGGGGACGAGCCGGGCCGGCGGAACAGCGGACTGGGCCACACGCGCTGCCGCGTCAACGGCACCTCGCGGGCGGCCTGCTCCCGCAGCTCCTCCACCAGCCAGGCGCTCGCCTCCACCACGACCCTCTCGCGGCCGGGCGCGCCGACCAGCAGGGTCTCCTCCTGCTCCGGCACCAGACGGCCGAACAGCACCGGGCCGAAGAACGAGACGGTCTCGCACTTGGTGGCGAACCGGCGCAGATAGCGGTGCAGGGTGTCGACCCGGCGGCGCAGGGTCTGCGGCAGGGCGCCGCCCTCGTCCCGCGCCTGCGCCCAGCCCGGGTGCGTCAGCGGCGGGGTCTCCAGGGCCGTGTGGTGGAACGAGGGGTTGGACACGAACACGGCGTGCCCGAAGTCGTCGCGGCCGGCGGCCCGTGCGGTGTGCAGCCGGGCCCGCAGCAGGGCCGCCTCCAGCTCGGCCCCGGCCGCCGCCAGCCGTTCGCCGAGCGCGGCGACCAGGGCGTTCCAGCGGGGCGCCCAGTCCGGCGCGCCGGTCGCCGCGAGGACCGCCGCGCACCGCTCGTCCAGGGGCGCGCCGCCGTCCACCAGCCGGCGGCAGCTCTGGAGGGCCCGCAGCGACCGCTGGCGCGGTTCGACCGTCCGTACGGCCTTCCGCAGCCCCGGCCACAGCACGTCCAGGAAGTGCGCACGTTCGGCGGCGACCGCCTGCTCCGCCGCGAGCACCCCGGCGGCGGTGCCGAGCAGTTCCTCGGATGCGAGCCCGTCCAGGAGCCCGGCGGGGAAGCCGGTCGCGCGCAGCAGCGACCAGGGCATCATCTCGACCGAGAGTTCCCCGTTGCCCGCCCGCACGTTCCATGTCAGTGACGCTGTCAGTGGGTCTTTCAGTGAATCTGTCAGTGAATCTGTCGGTGACGCCATGTCAATTCTCCAGACTGGTCTCGCTTTTCGTCGGAGACTCCGGTAGGAAGGAAAAGGCCAGGGAATTGTCCGGCCATCCGGCCGACGGAGATCCCGGTCATGCGGAGGGGAAAGAGAAGATGCGAATCTCGTCTCGGATCATGCGCGGTTGTCGCGAAAGCGTCGAACGCGCCGAACACGAACTGATCGCGCTGTCCAGGAGTATTCACGCCGAGCCGGAGACCGCGTTCAAGGAGCACCGCAGCGCCGCCAAGGTGAGCGGCCTGCTGCGGGACGAGGGATTCGAGGTGGTGCCCGGCGCCGGCGGCCTGGACACCGCGTTCACCGCCCGCTACGGCAGCGGCCCGCTCACGGTCGGGCTGTGTGCGGAGTACGACGCGCTGCCGGGCCTCGGCCACGCCTGCGGCCACAACATCATCGCCGCCTCGTCGGTGGGCGCGGCCCTGGCGCTGAGGGACGTGGCCGACGACCTCGGCATCACCGTCATGGTGCTGGGCACCCCGGCCGAGGAGGAGGGCGGCGGCAAGATCGCCATGCTGGAGGCCGGCGTCTTCGACGAGGTGTCGATGGCGATGCTCGTCCACCCGGCCCCCGAGGACAACTGCGCTCCCCGCCCCCTCGCCCTGGTCGAGCTCGAAGTCCGCTACACCGGGCGGGAGTCGCACTCCGCACTCGCCCCGCACCTGGGTGTCAACGCCGCCGACGCCCTGACCGTGGCGGAGGTCGCCGTCGGCGTGGGCCGCCAGCACTTCGAGCCGCGGCAGCAGGTGCACGGCATCGTGACCCGGGGCGGCGAGGTGCCCAACGTCGTCCCCGCGCACACCAGCGCCCTGTACAACCTGCGGGCCGGCGACATGGAGTCCCTGGGGCGCCTCGAAGCACGCGTCAGAGCCTGCTTCGAGGGCGGCGCCGTCGCCACCGGCTGCACCCACGAGGTCCGCTCGACACCCGCGTACGCCGAACTGGCCCACGACCCGTTCCTGGTGGCGGCCTACCGGGCGGCGGCGACCGAACTGGGCCGCCCCCTGGTGTCCCCGGAGGAGGAGCGCGCGATGCCCACCGGCAGCACCGACATGGGCAACGTCAGCCGGGTCCTGCCCAGCGTGCACCCCAGCATCGGCATCGACAGCGGCGGCGCGGTCAACCACCAGCCGGAGTTCGCCCGGGCCTGCGTGGCCCCGGCCGCCGACCGGGCACTGCTCCAGGCGTCCGTCGCACTGGCCTGGACGGCAGTGCAGGCCGCCGAGGACGACCAGGCCCGGGAGCGGCTGCTCACGGCCCACGCGGCTCGTCGTGACGCGGGCCGCACTGCTCGTCGTGACGCGGGCCGCACGGCCGGCTGACCGCCGCCGTCCGGACCTGCCCGGCCGGGCAGGCCCGGACGCCCCGGCCGCGGCGGTGCTGCGGCCGGGGCCGCCCGGTGCCCCCGCGGGTGCGGGGCGTGCGGGGGTCACGGAAGCCGCACCACCGTCTCGCCCTCGGCGGTGTCGATGTGCACCGCCGAGATGCGGGGACCGGCCGCGGGGTCGACCAGGACGTCGAGCGCGGCGAGTCCGGGCCACCGGTCCGCCCAAGCCCGCTCCGGCTCCCGCGCCGGGCCCGTCTCAAGGCGCCGCAGCGACGTCGGGCAGACCCGGTGCCCGGCCGCCTTGAGATCGCCCGGCACCCGTGCCGCGCGCGCCTGCGGGTCGCCGTAGCTCAGGAAGAACGGCAGCACCCGGCTGCGCCACGACAGGTCGAACGCCGCCTCCGCCCACGGCACGCTCCCTCCGTCGGCCCGGACCGACTCGCCGCGGAAGAGGTCCGGATCCGCTCCGGTGACCGTCTCCACCGCGCGCGCGGTGGACTCGATGTCGTCGGTCAGCGCCGCCCAGTTGAGGAAGTCCGGCCCGTCCGCCGTCCGTTCCAGGAACAGCCGGCCGAAGTCCTCGCCCGCCAGCCGCCGTTCGTCGTGGGTGACGAGCAGCTCCAGGTACTGCACGTCGGGCGTGTCGAAGGGCACCACCCAGCTCGCCGTGCCGTCCGGGTTGGGGCTGCCGTCGGTGATGCCGAACCCGTACTCGTCCCACAGCAGTTCGCGCAGCGGCTCGATGGTCCGCGCGCCGAGGATCACATGGTCGATGCGCATCAGGAGGCACCGCCCAGGGCGTGCGAGGGGCACATGCTGTACGGCAGGGTCTCCCAGTCGTCGCCGACCAGGCCGGCCGCCATGCCCTTGCCGGTGGCGCGCGCCGAGAGCAGCCCGTGCCCGGCATGGCCGGCCGACAGGAAGATCCGCTCGTGGCCGGGCAGTGCGCCCGCCAGCGGCCGCCCGGTGTTGGACACCGGGCGCAGTCCGGCACGGAGCTCCACGGGCACCGAGTCCGCGAGCCCCGGCATGACGGTCGTGGCGAACCGCAGCAGGTTGGCGATGCCCTGGGTGGTCACGTGCTCGGCGAACCCCGTGTCCTCCTCCGTCGCACCGACGATCACGTCGTCACCGACCCCGGGCGCGAGGTAGTAGGCGGAGGACAGGATGCAGTTCAGCTCCTCGCCGGTCCGCAGCACCGCCATCTGCCCGCGCTGCGGCCGGACTCCGGTCGCCTCGGCCAGGCCCTTGCCCGAGCTCCAGGCGCCGGCGGTGATCACCACCCGGTCCGCGCGGAGCGTCCCGTCGGAGGTCAGCACCGAGACGGCCGCGCCCTCCTCGCGCACCTCCCGCACCGTGACGCCCTGTTGCCAGTCGACGCCCCGGGCCAGGCACCGGCGCCGTACGGCGTCCAGGTAGCGGCGGCCGTCGATCATCAGCCCGTCCGGGTCGAGGAGGTAGCGCCTGCTGGTCGGCAGCTTGAGCCCGGGCGCGGCCTGCGCGAGGGCGCCGCCCTCCACCCAGTCGCCGACGCCGAGCCCGCTCAGCACGTCGCCGTGGGCCTCGACGTCCGTCTCGCGCAGCGCGCGCAGGATGGGCCTGGCCACGCTGAACGCGCCGTACTCCGGCTCCAGCCGGGCGACGTCGGCGTCCAGGTCCCGCTTGGCGGTGCGCAGCCAGTCGTAGAACTCCCGGTCGGTGAGGTAGCGCAGCGAGGGGACCGCCACCCCCGCCGCGCGGTTGGTCGAGTGCCCGGGTTCGGCGCCGGCGTCGAGCACCCGGACGGACGCCCCGCTGTCGCTCAACTCCTCGGCGAGGCAGGCGCCGACGATCCCTCCGCCGATGAGCGTGAAGTCAGGGGGTGATGACGGTGACGACGGCATGTCCTGCACCTTCCATTTCGGCCGCGCCGGCGAGTACCAGCGAGCGGGTGGTCACGTCGCTGTCGCTGTGGACAGCCATGGGTGGGCCGGCCAGGCCGCGGGCCTGGCGCAGCAGATGGACGGGTTTGCCCCGCAGGGCGAGGCGGAACCAGCCGCCGGGCCGGTCCGCGACCCTGGCCAGGCACTGGAGCCGGACGGTGCCGTCGCCGTGGTAGCGCTGGAGGCCTTCCACGCACCAGACGAGTTCCACCGCGTCCGGGGGCACCTCGGCCCGGGGCCCGTCGAGTTCGAGCCGGGCCAGCGGCGGCGGGCCGAACCCGCCGGTGTCGTGGTCCCACACGGCCCGGCCGCGCGCGATGCCCTCGGCGAGCGGGGGCGGCGGGCAGATCCGGCCGCCGTCGACCAGGAGGGTGGGCAGCGCCGGGTCGCCCCGGTCGTCCAGCCCCGAAGCGTCCTGCCCCGACCCGTCCAGCGCCGACCCGGGCGGCGCCGACGGTAGATCGGTCAGGGTCAGCTGCGGCAGGATGCGCCGCCCCGCCAGCCGGGCGGCGGTCGCGCGCCCCCCGCGCGAGGTCAGCGAGAAGGCCGCACCGGCCACCAGCACCGACGCCGCGGAGGGCCGCAGCAGCAGCGGCCGCTCGCGCCAGTCGCCCGGCGGGTCGGCCGGTACGAACGGCCCCGAGAGCGCCCCGAGTTCGTCCCAGGGCAGGGCGTCCACGAGCCCGGCCGGATCCCCCGGGCCGCTGGTGCCGAGCAGTACGGGACCGCCAGGGGTCTCGACGCGGGCCAGCAGCTCGGCCCGCCGGGACACCGGCAGGCCGTCGCCGTCACGCCACTCGTGGATCTGCGCCACCGCGCTCTGGAGCCCGGCGACGGCCGACGCCGTCCGTTCGGCCGCCTCGGTGAGCAGCAGCCCGGTCTCCTTGCCCGCGTCCTGGTCCGGCGACCCGGTGACCCGCCGGGAGCCGGTGACCCGGCCCGTCGCGTCCCGTTCGAGGCGCAGGGTGTCGAGCGAGACGGTCAGCCGCGGCGCGCCGCGGGTGGGCGTGACGATTCCGGAGGCACGGGTCCTGGTCTCAGCCACGGGCCACCGCCCGTAGCCCGACGAGCCCGGCCGGCAGCCGGAACCCGGCGTTCGCGAACGACACCGGCACCGGGTACTGCCCCAGCTTCCCGCAGCCCCCGGTGGCCCGCAGGTAGGCGGCGACCCGGTGCTCGTAGGGCCGCAGACCCGCGAGCACCCGCGCTCCGTCACCGGTCACCGTCAGCGGGCCCAGCCGGGCGGTGCTGCCGTCGACGCGGTGCAGCAGGGAGAACGGGGCGTGGAAGACGAAGGCGCCCGAGGCGATGTTCATCATGTCCAGCCGCAGCCCGTACGGGGCGATCCAGTCGCCCGAGGGCGGCTCCGGCTCGGCCGTGGGCTCGATCAGGGCCACGGTGTGGGTCATCCGGGGGATCGCCGGATGCCGGTAGTTCTGTTTGCGCCCGTGGCCCGTGCCGGGGCCGCCGCCGAGCAGGGCGGCGAGCGCCCGGTCGGTCATCGGCCGCCCCACCGTGCCCCGGTCGATCAGCCGCAGGGTGCGGCACGGGGTGCCCTCGTCGTCGAACGGGCTGCGGTAGCCCGGCCCGTCGTGCGCACCGCCGTCGAGCACCGACAGCCACGCGGGTGCGACCGGCCGCCCGGCGCGCGCCCCGAGGTAGCTCGTCCCGGACGCGACTACGTCGGCCTCCATCGGGTGCCCGACGATCTCGTGGAAGAACGCCCCGGCGAGGCCGGGCAGCAGCACGAGGTCGGCGCCGTCCGGGAGTTCGGTGGCGAGCGGCAGTGCGAGGCGTTCGCGCACCGCCTCGGCCGTCCGCACGGCCGCGTCCCGCAGCCCGCCCGGGTCGGACCCCGCAGGGGCGCACAGCAGCGACCGGGAGTGGACGGTGCCGTCGTCACCGGTCAGCCTGGTCTCCAGGGTCGTGACGATCCGCTCGGTGGTGGCGACGCGGTCCGCGCCGCCGGCGGCGACGTGCTGCTGGGCCACACCCAGGGTCAGCTCCGCGCCGGTCTCGGCGGCGATCCCGGCGAGCTCGGCGCGCAGCTCGGGGGTCAGCTCGAACAGCGGCCGTTCCTGCACCTCGCGCAGCGCGTCGGCGGCCTCCGTGCCCGCTCCGGCGGCGCCCGAGGCCAGCAGGTCGTCGCCGTCGGCGAAGCGGTGCTCGGTGAAGCCCCGGTCGAGGTGCCGTTCGACGCTCATCCCGCGCACCGAGGTCCGCTCGGTGGAGACGGTGCCGTCCGGGAGCACGTCGGCCCGCATCCGCAGCGAGTGCTCGGCGAAGAGCGTGGTGTGCGTCATCGCGTGCCGCTCCCGTCGCTGTTGGTGCCGCTGTCGGTGCCGCAGCTGCCGATGATCTGCATCCGCAGCTCGCTGGTGTAGCGCCGGCCTTCGCCGTCGCGCAGCCACAGCTCGTCCGGTCCCGGTGCCATCCGCTCCACGCCCAACTGCTCGGCGCCGCGCGCCACATGGCTGATCAGGTCCGCCGCGAGCGGTGAGGCCAGGTCGATCAGGTACGGCTTGCGCTCATGGGCGCTGCGGCAGAAGACGAACCGCGTTCCGGTGTCCCGGGCCAGCCTGCGCAGCGCGAGGAACCTCGCTTCGGGTTCCGGTGCCGCGAGCGCCGCAGTGGGCACCTGCCACCGGGACCGCTGCAGGACGACCGATCCCAGGGCCACTTCGGGCTGTGCGTCCTCGGTGGTGAAGGTGGGGTGGAGCACCTGCGGATGCGAAAGGGCGGCGATCGGGGCGTACTTGACGAAGTCGCTCAGCGGGACGTACGCGCTGACCGCCTTGCCGTCCGGATCGTGCAGGGTGACGTCGTGCGGCCCGATGCGGACGGTGAGGTCCTCCGGCTTCAGCAGCTCCGGCTGGTCGTGGTCGGTCCAGGTCAGCGGGCGCATCGCGACCTCACGGCCGGGGAAGCGGTAGTAGCCCTTGTTGCGGCGCCCGAAGTCGAGGCCGACGACCGTGCCGTCCTGCGCGGCCGTCCAGGCGGCGGCGTCCGCGCCGAGTCGGTCCGGATCCGGGTGCATCGTGCCCAGCCAGCTGCGCACCAGCAGGTGGTGGTGGGCGCGGGAGAGGACGAGCGGGGCGTCCGCGCCGAGCCCGGCGGCGTCCGGCGCCGCGGGGCACAGGTCGATGACCGCGTACCGGTCGCCGTCCAGCGCCCCGGCCTCCTCGGTCAGCCGCTCGACCTCGGCCCGCCAGTCGGCGCCGGGGTAGACGGGTGCGTGGGCCGCCTGGAAGGTGCTGGTCGAGTCGGACCGGCTCGCGGCCGCTCGGGTCGCGTACGTGAGGAGGTCCAACTCCGTGGCCGGTGCCCCGGTTGGGCCCGTTTCTCCTGCGGTCCCGTCCGTGAAGGCGTCGCGCACTGCGGCCGCCGCGGCGCGCTGGGCGGCCTGCCCGTGCGCGGTGCACACCTCCAGCACGGGGGCGAGCTGCCGCTCCCAGTCGCCGACCAGCCCGGCTCCGAGGGTCAGCGCGAAGGGCGACGCGCACTCCTCGAAGAACACGGCGCGGTCGGCGTACGCCGCACCGGCGCCCCTCCTGGCCGGCCTGCCGGTGAACTCGGTGAACCGCTCCTCCAGGGCGGCGACGGCGGCCGCCTTGTGGTCCAGCGGCGCCTGCGCCAACTCGCCGATGAGGGAGGCGAGTTCAGCCACCCGGTCGAGCCACAGCTCGCGGGCCGGTGAGGCGGGCAGCGCGGAGAGCTGGTCCCGCAGCGTCGCGAGGGGCTCCAGGTCGTAGTCGCCGCCGCCGAGGCCGATGGTGACGGCCTCCTCGGCCACCAGCCGCATCAGCGTCCTGGCCACGTCGCGGGCCGGCTGCCCGGCGGCGCGCACCACGTCGCGGAACACCGTTCCGTCCGGGGCCACGAGCGGCAGCAGCGGCTCCCGCGCCGCGTCACCCCGGCCGGTGGAGTGGAACGCGAGATGCGGAAGGACCTTGGGGTCCCGGGCGATCGCCGTGGCCAGCGCACGCGCCGCCCAGTGCGAGAAGAACACCCGGCGGGCGCGGGGCACGTCGTCGCGCAGTACGGCACCCTCGCCCTCGCCCACCGTGCCGTACGCCATGGGCCCGAAGAAGCTCACCGTCTCGTTCTTCGCGCAGAACCGCTGCACGTACGTGAACATCTGCCGGCGCACCCGGCGCCAGCGCGAGGTCAGCGGGCCTTCGTACGCCAGCAGCGGGAGCAGCATGTTGCGGTACGCGTCCGGGTTGGACAGGAACACGGCCTCGGAGACCCCCGGATCCGCCAGCAGATCCCGTAGTCGCTTTCCGGCCTCGTCGTCGGCCTGCCGGCAGGCGAGCACGTAGCGTTCCCAGGCGTCGGCCCAGGCGCTCACCGCCCGGCTCCACTGCGGCCCGCCGGACGACGCCGGCAGCTGCCGTGCCCGTCCGCGCAGCACGTCGGAGCGCAGCGACTCGGCGCGGGGCCCGCTGAACTGCGTCTCCACCAACTCCAGGACGGTCCGCTCGCGGTCGAGCAGCTCGTCCGCGAGTTCCAGCAGGGAGTGGGGCGCGCCCAGCTCCTCCAGCCAGTCGAACGGCATTCCCGCATGGCGCAGGATGAACTCCCGCCCGATGCGCCACTGTCGGCTCACTGGCTCCTCCGCATCACACCGGCCTGGACCAGCCGGTCGGTCAGTTTCCTTCGGGCACCGTCGCTGATCCGGTCCAGGACGGCGGTGTCGCCGGACGAGAGCCGCTCCACGACCGGTGTCAGCTTCGGATGCAGCCGGAACGCGCTGCCCGTCCGCAGGTTCACCACGAACGAACCCGGGCCCTGGCCGTCCGGGCCGGGCCCCTCCCCGGCCACGACGGCGGCCGACGGCTCCCACACCGCCGTCCCGTCCGGTGCGGCGAGCACGCAGCAGGCGAACCGGCCGGGGAACAGGTCGGCCACGGAACCGAGTTCGGCGTTGAGTGCGCCGATCGCCGCGGTGCGCGCCGTTTCGTCGAGCGTCCCGGGCCCGCTGAACCGGTCCCAGCGGGGCAGGTCGTGGGCGGGGGGGGGGGGGCCGCGCACCCGCACCCCCCCCCCCGCCACCCGGGCGGCGCCCCCCCCGCCCCGCCGCCCCCCGCACGCGCC
>NZ_JBHWIR010000042.1:30740-48421 GCF_042731835.1 Kitasatospora sp. NPDC059817
GAGTACACCTTCAGGCCCCGGTCGCGGCTCGCCTTGCGCAGCCGCAGGAAAAACTATCGGCTCACCCACAACCGGGGCGAAACCCCCCCCCACACCCCCCCCACCCGCGCCACCTGCAGGGTTGTTGAGCCCCCCCCCGCCCCCGCCCCCGGCCCCGCCCCCCACCCGGCCTGCGGTGCCGCGCCGCCCCGGGCCGTCGGCAGCCGGAACGGGCTGAGCCCCGCGAGCCGGGGCCCCGGCCCGGACAGCAGGCTCCGCGCCGTGCCGGCCGTCTCCTCGGCACTCACCCCGGGCGCCCCGACGAGCAGTTCGACCCGGAGCAGGGCCCCGTCCACCGCGTCCAGGACGGTCCGCAGATCGGTACGGCGGCCGTCCGCCCCCGTCACCTCGGCCCAGGACTCCAGCCGTGCCACGGTCAGCGCCGCGCCCCGGCACTCGCGCCACGCCCCGGCGGGCAGCGCCGCCGCCTCGTCCGGGGCCAGCCAGCCCGCCCAGGGCACGCCGGCCGACCAGTCGGCCGCGCGGCGGACCCAGCGGACCGGCGTGCCGTCCCCCGACCACTCCTTGCCCAGCCGCCAGGCCGGCGCCCAGTCGTCGAAGCCCGCCGCCGCCGAGAACGGGGCGAGCGCGCGCAGCGCCTTCCGGTGCGCGGTGGCGAAACGCCCGCACAGCACGACCCGTGCGGGGCCGAGCGCCTCCAGGAGCACCGCGGCCGCCGGGAGTTGCTGGTCGGTCTCGATCACCAGGTGCACCCGCCCGTCCGGGGCCGCCGCACGCGTCCACCGCGCTTCGGGCCCCAGCAGCTCGGTCCGCTGCGCGGCCAGCACCACATCGGCCCCGCACTCGGTGGTGCCGCCGACGAGTTCCACGTCGTCCGCGGCCAGCCGCAGGGCCGGATCGGCCTCGCCCGCCAGCCGCAGCGCCATGCCCATGGCCCGCAGCCGGCCCGCGGCCTGGCCGCCCCGCGCGGTGACCAGTGCGGCGGCCCGCGCGAACAGCGCCCTGGTCCGGTTCTCCGCGGGGTCGCTCCCGCCGCGCCTGCCGAGGTCGTAGTCGTCGGCCAGCGCGGCGAGTGCCCCGGTGCCCGCGAGGCGTGCGACGAAGTGCGCGTTCACGTCGATCAGTTGGTCGTCCGGCCCGAGCTCCGGTTCCAGACTCGGATCGAACAGGGGAGGGAGCACCACCTGGCGCGTCACCGCTCACCACCGCCCCGCAGATACACACAGCGCAGCTCGGAGGCGAAGCGCAGCTCGCCGTCCCGCAGCCAGGCGTCCTCGGGTGCGGGCAGCGTCTCGGACAGCAGGAGCTGTTCCGCCGTGCCCGCCAGCCGGGCCATGCCCTTGAGGAGTTCGGGGCTCGCGGTGTCCACGTACACCGGTTTGCGTTCGGCCGGTGACTTCGCGAAGAAGCGGTCGGGCAGGCCCCGTTCCCGGAGCAGCCGGGCCGTGGCGAGCAGCCGCTCGGCGTCGCGCTGGCTGCCGTGCGCCTCCAGCAGGGCCGCGCTCGGCAGCGCCCAACGGCGCCGCGAGAACACCACGTTGCCCCAGCGCAGCCGCGGCACGTGCGGCAGGTCCGGCAGCACCGGGCGGCGGATCCGGGGCAGTGCCAGCGCGGTGTGCACGGCGGTGTCGAGCTCGCCGTTGTGGAACAGCAGGCTCCGGCCGGGGTGGGTGTCGCCGCGCAGGACGACCCGTTCGCCGTCGCTCTCCAGCCACAGCTGGTCCAGGCCGATCCGCTCCCGGTCCGGGCCGGCGATGCCGCCCAGTTCGAGCACCACCCCGGGGAACTCCAACGGCGGCAGCCCGGTCGTACGACGGGAGATCACATTGACGGCCACCTGGTCGCCCAGCGCCCTGCGCACCCCGGCGTCCCGCTCGGCGAGCAGCGCCGCGGCGTCCGGATGGAACTGCAGCGCCCACGGGGTGAGCAGCGCCGCGTCGTGGATGTCGCCGAGCACGAGCGGGGTCACCCCCGGCTGGTATCCGGCCAGGTCGGGAGCCGCGATCAGGACGTCGATGGAGCACAGCACCGGGGCGGCGGGCGGTGGCGGCGCGGCGAGCAGCCCGGCCACGTCGATTTCGGCCCGGTCCGCGCCTTCGGCCCCGATCACCCGGCTCAGTTCGGCGCCGAGCTCTCCGCCCGGCTCGATGTCGAGGTCCGCGCACTCCCGCAGCGCCCGCAGCAGCGGGATGCGTCCCGCTCCCAGCCGGGCCGCGACCGCCCGGTTGGTGCGTACGCGGGTCGCCTCGGCCTCGTGGGCCAGCAGGTCGAGCACCGGCGCGACGGCGTCGCACATGTCGCGGGCCAGCGGTCCGCGGACCTCCAGCCGGGCTGTGCCGACGGCGGCCTCGTGGATGATGACCCGGTCGTTGTAGAAGCGGCCGCGTTCCGCCGAGCGGTCGGCGACGGGCAGCAGCGCCTCCAGTTCGGCCTGGACGGTCAGCTTCCGCTCGGGCGGCGCCGACGGGTAGCCGTCGAGCAGTGCGAGCACCTTCACCAGCAGGGCCCGCACCCCGGCCGCGCGGGCGGCCGTCTCGGTGTCCGAGGCGTCGATGCGTTCCAGGGTCCAGCGCAGCGGGTCGACCACGGTCGCCGGCGGGCACAGGGTGTGCGTCAGCGTCCCCTTCGCCACGGCGGCCGCGAACGCCTCCACCGCCTCCAGGGCGCCGGCGCCGCACCCGGACGCGATCCGGGCCACCGTCCGTACGCCGTCGGCCTCCCGCAGCAGCGCCGCGCCGACGCCCGTGCCGCGGGGCGGCCCCGTCATCGTCTTGCGCACCGGCGCCAGCCGCTCGGCCAGCGCCGGATCGCCCAGCAGCAGGCCTTGCACGGCGTCGTTGACCCGGGCCGCGGTGTGCGCCTGGCGGACCGGGATCGCGGTGTGGCCCGCCCAGTCCAGCGCCGTGGCGGCGTCGGAGCCGGGGCTGAGCCTGCCGTAGTTGATGGGCCCGAAGAAGCTCATCGTCTCGCTCTTGGACGCCAGCCGCTGTGCGTAGGAGGCGAGTTGGCGCCGGATCCGGCCGCCGGCCGCACCCCGCGCGAGATCGCGGTGGACGGCGGGCGACGAGCAGACGATGGCGTCGTTGACCCGCGGATCGGTGCGGACGGCGGCGAGCGCCTCGTCGACCGCCGCCGTGTCGGCCTCGACGGTGGCGGCGAGCCGCTCCCGCACCGCGCTCACCCGCTCCGCCGCGGCGTTCCACTCGGCCAGCCAGTCGGCGGGCAGGTTGTCCGACGCGGGCAGCGGCCGCAGACCGCGCAACTTGGCCTGCTGGCCCCGGGACAGCCGCCCCGCCGGGTGCAGCCGTGACGCCACGTCGGCCGACCGGGCCTCCAGGGCGAACAGCTCCTCGATGAGCAGACGGGTCCGTTCACAGGCCAGTCGCTCGACCATCTGCCAGGGGAACCCGGCGCTGCGCAGGACGACCGTGGGCAGCAGCTCCCAGCCGTGCCGCCGCGCCGTCGATTCCTGTGGCGACAGGTCGGATCGGTCGGCTTGGTCGGATCGGTCGGATCGGTGGGTCATGACGATGCTCGCTTCATGGCGATCCGGAACTCCGAGGTCACGGGGGCCCCGCCGTGGCGCAGCCACAGCGCGTCCGGCGCCGGCCTCATCTCGGCCAGCGACACCGTCGCGCTGTCACCGGCCAGCACCATCGCCACCAGTGCGTCTACGGCCAGCGGACTGTCCAGGTCGATCCCGACCGGTTTCGGCTCGTGCGCGAGGGAGGCGAAGCAGAACCGGGGCACCCCGTGCCGGGCCCGCAGCGACTGGACGGCGAGGAAGGCGGCGGCGGGGTCGCGCGCCGCGTCGACCCCGAGGTCGGCCCGGTCGAACCACCAGCGCGCCCGCTGCACGAGCAGGTCGCCGACCACGATCCTCGGCGCGAAGTCCCCGATCCGCACCAGCGGCAGCCCCACTCCGGGTGCGGCGAAGGCCCGCAGGTGCACATGGTCGTCCTCGCCGGCGTACAGGGTCAGTTCCCCGTCCGGGGTGCGCAGCCGGGGCGTGCCGTCCACCAGGACGACGGTCAGATCGGTCAGCGGCACGGTCCGCTCCCGGTCGTCGGTGGCCACCGAGGTGATCTCGATGAAGCGGCCCGGGAACCAGTCGGCCACCAGGCCCTTGTGGCGCCTGCGGCGGATCACCGTGGCCAGCCGCTCGGGGCCGCCCCACGGTTCGAGACCCGCCTCGAAGTCGCCCAGCATCCGGTCCTGTTCGTCGCTGAACAGCCCCTGTGAACCCCAGGCGAAGACGTACGGGTGCAGCTCGCCCAGCACCAGCAGCTCGCCGCCGTCCTCCCGGCTCTCCAGCATCAGATCCGGGCTGACGAAACGGGGCCGGCCGGGCTCGGGCGCGAACCCCGCGAGCTCGGCGGGGGAGAGCCGGGCCTCCTGGCCCTGCACGGCGGACTCCACCAGCGCCGCGTAGTCCCGCTTGAACCCGATCAGCGGCCCGGCGAGCCGGTCCAGACCGCCCGCCTCGACGGAGGCGCGCATCCGGCGGATCAGCTCGTCGTACGGCATGGCGCCGCCGCCCGCCTCACGCAGGATCCCCGCGCACAGCTCGGCCGCCGCGTGCTGCTGGAGCTCGCCGTAGCGGGCGGCCACGTCCAGCACCGGGCTGAGCTCGGACTCCCAGCGCCCGGCCACGTCGCCACCGACCACCACCGGGCTCTGGTCGCCCTTGGCGTCCAGGGACACCACCAGCCGGTCCGCGTACATCCGGCCGCCGGCGCGACGTGCGTCGACCTCGGTGAGCCGGGTGAAGCACTCCTCGACGCGCTCGAGCGCGACCGCCCGGGCACGGTGGCCGTCGGCCGCCGCGTAGGCGTCGCCCAGGTCGCGCAGTTCCCGCAGCCGTGCCGGCCAGGCGGTGTCCTCCGCGTAGCGGTCGGCCCAGGAGACCAGCCAGTCCAGCGGCCGTGCCGCGGTGGACGGCGGCTCGGGCCAGAGCCGGACGGCCCCCGCCTGCCGCAGCCGGTCCAGGACCCGGCGCGTCTGCGCGAGGTCGAGTCCCGCCAGCGCCGCCAGTTCGACGGGGGAACGCCGGCCGTCGACGGCCTCGGCGAGCTGCCACCGCACCCCGGACAGGGTGATCCGGCGGCCGTCGGCGGACTGGATCGTCCCCGACCCCGGCGCCGTCCCCGACCCCGGCGCCCCGCCTGGTGTCCCGCCCGGCACCTCGCCCGGTGTCCGGCGGCAGGACGGCAGCCAGGCCACCGGCGGGCGGTCCCGCACCTGCGGGTCCGTACCGATGAGCTTGGCCAGCTCGCACACCGCCCAGAACGCGGTCTGCGCCTCCAGGAGGTGGTAGCCGCAGGCCGTCTCGGGGCCTAGGACGGTGCCCTCGGCGCCACGGTCGACCCGGCCGTGCACCAGCGGACCGAAGAAGCTGGTCGTCTCGTTCTTCGCGCCGAGCCGCTGGCCGTACAGGTAGACGCGGCGGTAGAAGGACCGGTCCTTGGCGCGGTTGCGGCCCGTCGCGCTGTCCTGCTGCTGCCAGCCGTCGACCCAGCGCACCGCCTCGGTGTGGAAGGACGGCGACAGCTGGAGCAGGGCGTCGCACACCCGCTCGTCGCGGAGCACGTCGCGGACCCGCTCCGGCCGCCGCAGCACCTCCTGACCCAGCGCGGCGGTCAGCCGCTCGCCTGCCTGCTGCTGAGCGGAGTGCGCCGCGCGGTAGCCGTCGACCGCCGATGCCACCGCCAACGTCGATGCCACCGCCGATGCCACGTCGCCGCCGCGCGGGTCGTGCTCCACCGGCAGCCGGCGGCCCACCCGGCCGCGCAGCTTCGACAGTTCGCGCAGTCCGGCCCGGTCCCGCTCGCGGTCGGCGCCGGTGACGGCCTTGGCGATCGCCTCCTGGAGCCGGGCGCGGCTCTGCTCGAACCGCGCCACCGCCTCCCGGTACTCCGCGGCCGCGGCACCCGCCGGCCCGTCACCGAGAGCGGTCAGCAGGCCGATACCGAAGCCCGCCCTGCGCAGCAGCAGCCGATCGTAGAGCTGCCACCTGGCCCGCTGTCCCGTCTCCCCCTGGGTCGCATGGTCCGTCATGGCCTCAGTCCTGAAAGTTGATCAGGTCGAACGGGCGGTTGAGCTTGGTCCGCGGCTTGGGCAGCAGCCCTTGCAGGTCACCGCCGTCGGCGACGGCCTTGGCGAGGGCGTCCGCCGCACCGGGACGGGTGAGGCTCAGCGGCGCCATGGCCGCCACCGACCCGGCCGCGGTCACGGAGCCGGTCGTCATCACCCGACCCGCCTGGGCCAGCGCGATGCGGTACGGGTCGCCCAGCAGCCGCGCCGCGGCCTCGGCACGCTCGTACTGCTCGGCGCCCGTCCTCGCGTCACCGCCGGAGGCGTGCAGCATGCCCAGTTCGAGGCGCACCTCGGTCTCGTGGAAGCGGTCACCCAGTTCGGCCGCGTTCACCAGCGTGGTGTCCAGATCCGCCAGGGCGGCGTCCCGCTCGCCGACGAGCAGCCGCAGCCCGGCGCTGCGGTACGCGTGGTGCTTGCGGAAGCCCGCGTTCGACGAGCCGGCGGCCTGCTTGAACTTCTCCCAGGTCGCCAGGGCCGAGGCGTGCTTGCCCGCCTTCTCCTGGAGCACGCTGATGTTCGAGTACAGGTTGATCCGCAGATGCGCGGCACTGGCGTCGGTCAGAGCCGCCATGCAGGCCAGCGCCTGCTTCTCGTGCTCGAAGGCCGCCCCCAGACGCCGCTCCGCGAACAGGGTCAGCCCGCGCAGGTTGTGCAGCCAGCCGCGCTCGCGGCGTACGCTCTCGGGCTCGCCCGGACGTTCCCCGACGACCTCGAAGCCCTGCTCGACCTCGGCGACCGCCTCCGCCAGCCGGTTCTTGCGCTTGGACAGGGTGAGCGCGGAGTACAGGTGCGACTGGGCACGCAGCTCCGGGGACAGGCCGGCGGCGTCCTCCCGGATGGCCCGGAAGCAGGCGAGGGCCGTGTCCTGGTCCCCGCGGAAGCCCGCCTGGATGCCGAGCACCTTGAGCAGGAAACCGCGTACGTCGGCGGTGCCGCGCAGGATCGCCGTCTCGAACTCGATGGCGTGGACGAGCTCCTCCTCGCGCTCCGCCTCGGCGAGCAGCCCGGGTACGCCCGACTCGGGGATGCCGGCGAGCAGCCCGATCGCCTCGTCGGCGACGACCGCCATGCCCTCCCAGTTCGTGGAGAAGAACGCCCGGCGGCAGTAGGCCAGTGCGGCGGCCACCCGGTCCACGGCGGAGCCCTCTGAGTCCCTCGCCCGCAGGAACAGTTCGCCCTCCTCGGACACCGGCTCGAATCCGGCGTCGGGAGCCGTACCCAGGTCCACGGCCAGGTCGCCCTCGGTGACCGGCAGCCCCATGCGGCGCAGACAGCGCACCCGCTCCCCGCGGTAGTCGGCGTACCGGCCGACCGGCTCGCGCACGGAGGTCGGCGCGTCCAGCAGCAGTTCGGCGCCCTCGACGAGCTGCGCGTGCTCGAACGCCCGCATGAAGCCGCGCAGCGAGGACAGGTCGGTGCCGCCCATCCCACTGAGCAGCAGGGGCCTGCCGAGCTGCGCGGTGCCCGTGCACAGGGCGGTCGCGGCCACCGTCAGCACGCGGTAGACCTGCTCGCTCTCCCGGTGCAGCCGCCGCTCGGACGGCGCGAGCGCGATCTCCTCCAGCGGCGCGGTGCCGGGCGCGGTCTCGGCGGGGAAGAGCTCCGCCCACTCGGACGGGTGCCCGGCCGCGAGCCCGGTGAAGTCGGCGCCCTCGGCGCGCAGGGCGTCGATGCCCGCCCGCAGCCCCGTGTACGAGGCGGCCGGGCCGGTGTTCACGTCGACCAGGACGGAGGCGGTGGATGCGCGGCTCACCTCGGCCGCCCGCGTCACCATCGCGAGGGCTCGGTGGTGGCGAGGGCGAGCGGCGCGATCTTGTTCTCGACCTCGTCGAGGTCGAAGTCGACGTCGTCCAGCTCGTCCAGCGCGTCCAGTTCGGTGTCCTCGGCGGCTTCGGCCCCGGCGGTTTCCGCTTGGGGGGCTTCCGTCCCCTCGGCGGTCTCCTCGGGCTCTGTGGACTTCGCGGTGGACTTCGCGGTGTCTTCCATGGCGCGCTCCATTCGGAATCACGGTCGGACGTGGGAATGCGGATGCGAAGGATCCGGCGTCAGGGCAGCCGGAACCAAAGGCGTGGGCGGGAATCGTGACGGCGGACGTACGGGGGACGTACGGTGGGCGGCCGCGGCGGGCGGCAGGCCCCGGGCGCTCAGCCGACCGGTGTGCGCATCCGGGCGAACTCGACCACTTGCCGTCCGACGGTGGCCAGTTGCGCGGTGAGATGCGGGTCGTCGGTGCTGTCGCCGGTGCTGTCGTCGGACGCCAGGGTGACGCTCTCCGTGTTGATGGCCACTCCCAGGGGAGTGGGCCAGCCCCTCAGGGCGTGCACGACGGAGCGCAGCCCCGCCAGCGTCGAAGCGGCCTGCGCCCCGCGCGCGGTGACGACACAGCCGACGGCGCGGCCGTGCAGATACGGGCGCGCGTCCTCGCGCAGGTCCTCCAGGTAGTCGAGGGCGTTCTTCACCAGACCGGAAACGCCCCCGTGGTACGCGGGCGTGCCGATCACCAGGCCGTCGGCGAGGGCGACGGCATCGACCAGCCGCCGGGCCGCCGGGGTGCGCAGTGACTCCCCCGGTGTGTAGAGCGGCAGTTGGAGTTCCTCGGCACCCAGCAGCAGGGTCCGGGCCCCCGCCGAAGCGGAGGCCGCGAGTACCGCCCGGACCGCCCGTTCCGTCGAGGAACCGGAGCGGACGGTGCCCCCGATGCCGACGATCAGGGGCCCGGCATCGGCTGGGGCACCAACACCGGGATTCTCCACCGAAAGAACGGAACCCTGGTTCGTCTCCAGCACGGTTACCCCAATCTCCTTGACCGGTCGCGGTTTTCGGAGTCTAGACAGGGCGGTTATGCGCTGGTTATGAGCTGGTTATGCGTGGGTTATGCATTGGTTACGCGTGGGCCGGAAGTCTGGTCCACCGTCCGGGCGGACGCGTCCTGGGTGCGCAGAACCCGCTCCAGAAGCCGCTGGGTGTCAGGGCTGACATCGATGTCCAGACCATCCGACATCCGGGCCCGGCACAGCTTGTACCAGGACCTGGCCTGCCCTAACTGGCCCAGGTCGCCGTGAACTTGGATCAGAGTCCGGTAGACGTCCTCCTGGTACGGATCGATGTCCAGAGTGCGGCGGCACATGTCGATGACCTTCGGCAACTCGCCCCGGTCCAGTGCCTCCTGGAGGAGGAAGTCCGCCGCTCCCAGCGCGAGGGACCGTACCCAGTCCCGCTGCTCCCTGGCCCAGTCGGCGGTCTCACCGGGCAGGAAGTCCCCGGTGTGAAGATCCAGCGCCCTGCGGTAGTACTCCGCGGCCGCGCGCGGATCACTTCGGGCCGCCGCCCGGTGCCCTTCGTTGCACAGCCGCTCCAGCTCCTCGAAGTCCAGCCAGGCGTCGTGGAGTTTGAGGGAGTACCCGTACTCGCTGCAGACGATCTCCGCGGCCGGCTGCTCCTCCGCGGCCTGCTGCCCGCTGAGTATCTGGTGCACCGCGTGCTTGGCGACCTTGAGCGAGCTGGAGCCCGCCGCCCGGGTGCGGTCGGGCCACAGCGCGGCGTGCAGTTCGTCGCGGTCGACCGTGCGGCCCCGGTTGATGAGGAGGTAAAGGAACAGTGTGCGCGCCTTGCCGGCCCGCCAGCGTCTGACCGGGAGTCCCCCCAAGTCCAGTGAAAAGCCGCCGAGGCAGCGTACGACGGCAAGCGTGGAAATCTCGGTCATGTGGAAACCCTCCTTCTTCGTGGGGGTGACAGGATGCGAACGCGCTGGCGCGGTCGGTGGGTTCAGGCCTGTGGGGGAGGCAACCCGGTCGACCGGTGGTACGACCGGGGTGAGGGCCGGTCGTCTTATCTGTGTTGACGTACGGGAACGGCGTGGCCGTTCGGAGAATGCCGGTCAGACGGACGGCGGGAAGCGGAGTCTCCGGTTCTGCCCGGCTCGCGTCCGTGTCCCGGCCTCGGCTGTGACGCGACGGCTCGGCGATCGCCTCCGCCCGGGTCGGTGGTCGACCCCGGAAGCCCTCGTCTCACCAGAAGATGCTGATGGTGCACTCGCTCATGGCGAGCCGTCGCGGCATCCTGGAGGGGCCCTCATGCAACTCGGCCTGTTTTCCCCGAACTTCGGCGCACTTTCCGGCCTCGTCGATCGGCGACTTCACGAAGTCGATTCCGAGAAGGCGCCGCCCATCACCACACCCGGGTCGGTGTACGCACGATCGGTGTGCTGATTCCGCTGACACGTCCCACCCCATGACGGCGGCGGCGGAGGCCCGGGCCGGTGTGACGAGCGTGAGCCCGACGGTCGCCCCAGCGGCGGCGACCAGGGTCCCAAGTGGCTTGCGCGGCATGATGTACGTTCTCCAGAGTTGCCTGCCAGGCACCGTCCGGCCGCCCGAGTCAGGAAGATCAGTAATGACTCTGGCTTCTGGGAATAAACAAGCAATGAACAGCAGATACGGCCCCGGCACCCGCCCGTTTCGGCTCTCCGGGTAGACGAACTACGACGCCCGAAAGTTGAATCAAATCCACCTACCGTTCGTCCCCGCAGGATCACTCAGCGCCAGGCACCGCCCGTCACACTTCCGCGCCGCACCCAGAGGATGAAACCTCGCCAGAGTCCACCCCGGCACCCGCATGCCGAAGCGGCCCACACTCGCCCGACATGCCTCCGGCACCGCCCACCCCACCGCCGGTGGCACGTCCCCAACCGGACGGCGCTGGTGGGGCGGGCGTACGCGTTCGGCGTCCTCGTGGCGGACGTGTGGCCGCCGGCGCCTGCCCGCCGCACGCGACGGCCGTCAACCGGCCCGGCGCAGGTGTCGGGGCCCGGCCGGGCGCGGTTTCGGACAGCGTCGGCGGCGCCGACAGCACGGACCGCTCTCGCCGATCGCGGTCAACGGCAGGACCATCACGACTACCGCGGACGGCTGTTCGTCCACCTCCCCGGCGGCCGGCGTCTCGCGACGGCTCCCGTCCGGCTGGTCGAGCCCGCTGCCGGGAACGGCTCGCGCGGCACGGAGAAACCATTCCAATCGCGAGGTCCCCAGGCCGAGCGCCTCCGCGAGCTGCTGGACGGAGCGGCGCTGTGGTCGGCGCACCCGGCCCCGCTCGATGTCGCTGATCGTCCTCACACTGACCTGGGAACGCCGGGCGAGTTCCTCATGCGTGAATCCCACTTCACGACGAAGCGTCCTCAGCATGCCCCCGAATGCCGAATCCCCTTGTTGTGCCTTCGACACGTCACCCCCAGAATCTTGGCGCGTGGGAGCGCTCCCACACCCATCGGGAGCGTAGCAGCACCTCATGCCCAGGTCAGCCGCGACACGCGGCAGTGGCTCATACCGGAACAACGGAACGTGACGGCCATTCAGTTCGAAGCCGTCCGAGGCCGTCAGGCCGAGGCGCGGACCGTCAGTTCGGTCGGAAGGATCACCTGGCGACGCGGCCGCCCGGGTTCGGCGATCTCCTCGAGCAGCAGCTGAACCATCAACCGCCCCATCGCCTCGGTCGGTTGGCGAACACTGGTGAGGGGCGGCTCGGTGCTACGGGCGATGACGGAGTCGTCGAAGCCGACGACGGCCACGTCTCCCGGCACGCGCCGCCCGGCCTCGCGCAGTGCCCGGAACGCTCCCACGGCCATCAGGTCGGAGGCGCAGAACACGGCATCGAGGGTGGGCATTTCGGCCAGGAGCTCGCACATCGCCGCGTAGCCGCCCGCCTCGGTGAAGTCGCCGTGGGCGACGAGCGCGTCCTCCGGGGCGAGGCCGGCCTCCGTGAGCGCCTCCCGGTACCCCGCCAGGCGTGCCCCGGCCGCCTCCATGGCGAGCGGCCCCGTGATGGTGGCCACTCTGGTGCGGCCGCGCCCGACCAGGTGCCGGACGGCCGCCCGGGCCCCGCCGGCGTTGTCGGCGTGGACGTAGCTCAGCGATTCGCGCTCGGACCGGCGACCGCCCAGTACGGCCGGCATCCCGAGCTGTTCGAGCAGGTCGGGCAACAGGTCGTCCTGGCGCACCGAGACCAGGAGCACCCCGTCGACCCGGCGCGCGGTGAGGTAGCGCGTCAGACGCTCGCGCTCGTCCTCGTTGCGGACCAGGGTCAGCAGCAACTGAAGGTCGGTCGACGCGAGTTCGTCGGAGATCCCGGTGATGACGTCCGCGAAGTACGGCTCCGACCTCAGTCGCGCCAGGCTCTCCGGGACGACCAGGGCGACGACGTCGGTGCGCGAGGTCACGAGGGACCGTGCCGCCTGGTTGGGTACGTAGCCGAGCTCGGCGACGGCGTGCTCCACGGCCTCCCTCGCCCTGGCGCTCACCTTGGGCGAACCGTTGATGACCCGGGACACCGTTCCCCGGCTGACTCCCGCGCGGGCGGCCACGTCCTCCACCGTCGGTCGCGCGGCAGACCGGGCGCTTCCGGGGCCCGGCCTGTCAGTTCGGGTCATGATCACACTCCGGTGTGGCTCACTCTGGGGAGTGGCCATCCTACACGGCGTGAGAGCGCTCCCACCGGCGCTTCCACCGGCGCTTCCACGGGCGCTCCCACGGGCCCGGCCCGTCGGCCGGTCGGGAGGGTGTCCGACCAGCCGACGGAACCGGCGGTCACAGGGGCATGCCCTGCCAGCCGCCGAGGTTGGTGGGCGTCGTGCCCGTGCGGTAGTAGACGCGGCCGTCCGTGCCGATGGCGAACACGTGGAGGACACCGCCGCCGTCGACGAGCGCGGTCGGGTAGTCGAGGACGGTGCCGCCGAGGTCCTGCCAGGCGCCGTAGCCGGCGTTCGGGGCGGTCTGGGCGGTGGTGCTCACGCCGCCGCCGCCGTTGCGCTCGAACAGGACGACCCGCCCGCCGAGGTTGGCCATCGCCGGCTCGCCCACTCCTGCGTGGCCGCCGAGGTTGCCCGGGGACTGGCTCCACGGTCCGCCGGGCTGGGTCTGGTAGCTGACGAGCATCGCGCCGGTGCCGGCCTCGCGGTAGGCGAGTTCGATGCGGCCGTCCTGGTCGAGCGCGGCCTTGGGCGGGCTGGCCGGCCGGGAGTTCGGGATCGGGCCCGGGCCGTTGATGGCGTCGTTCGGAGCGGTCTGCCACCAGTTGACGACCCCGTCGCGGGTGCTGGCGAAGACCTCGATCCTCCCGACGCCGTTGCGGATCGCGGTGACCGGGTCCTGGATGTCGGTGCCGTGCAGGTCATCCCAGGTGGTCGTCCAGGCGCCGTTCGGGCTGGTCTGCCGGATGCTGCTGAGGCCGCCGCCGCCGTTCTTGACGAAGAGCTCCAGCCGGCCGTCCTGGGAGGCGACCACCGCGGGCACGCCGACCTGGCCCGCGTTGTCGAGCCCGGCGTTGGGGTTGCCGAGGTCGGCCCAGCTGTCCCGCCACACGCCGTTGGGCGTGGTCTGCGGGACGGAGACGATGTGGTGGTCGGTGAGGCGGCGGGCGAAGACCTCCATCCGGCCGTCGGCGTTGGTGCCGACGGCGATGCCCGGCGCCAGCCGCCCGCCAGGGTCGGCGAACCGTGCCGGGCCGCCCCAACTGCCGTCTCCCTGGCGCCAGTACGTGTAGAGGGCGCCGGCCCGGACGACGAAGACCTGCGGCCGGCCGTCCTGGTTGAGTCCGGCCCAGGAGGTGCCCCGCGACCAGCGGTAGTACATCCGGGAGAACCAGGCGGTTTCGTAGTTCCCCGAGTGGTCGTGGCTGGCGTACTCGGAGACGAACACGCCCTTGGCGCCGACCGTCGCCGGGTCGAGGTTCACCGGGCAGTCGCTGATGTTGTAGTCCCGGTAGTTCACCTGGATCAGCGAGCCGCCGTACTGGCTCGCCGCCACGCCCGTGAACTTCGCGGCGGAGATGTGGTCCGAGTGGTCGTCCTTGTAGCGGGTGTCCGGGAGTTCGTCCTGGGCCCGGAGCACGGTCGGCTGGTACGTCACCATGATCTGCCGCAGCACCTCGACGACGTCCGCCGCCGTGTAGGTCGACGGCCCGGACAGCGGGCTGTCCTTCGGGACGACCGTGGTGTCGGTGCCGCCGTTCAGCACGTTGGCGAGCCCGGCGTCGTGCAGGTTGAGGAAGATCAGGTGCACCGGCCGGTCCTTGAGCATGTAACGCTCGACCTGCTTGCCCGCGACCGTCCACGCCTCGACCGTCCAGTGCCCGATCTCGTCGGTCGCCGGGTCGTTGTCGCCGACCCCGGTCATCCGGGAGTAGGCGTTGACGGCGCCCATCTGGCGGTTCCAGGTGCGCAGTGGGTCGCCGGCGGGGTCCCAGCAGCCGCCCACGCACGGGTCACCGGTGATGTTCCCGGCGGTGACGAACACCGTGACGGACGGGGTGCCGTTGCCGAGGGCGTTGGACAGGTCCGGGTTCATGAACAGGATGTCGTCGTCCTCGTGGGCGACGACCTGCATGAACAGAGGCCCGGAGCCGGCGGCCATACGTGCGGCCGTACCCGTACCCGTACCCGTACCCGTACCCGTGGCCGCGGAGGCGCGGGTCGCGGTCCCCTTGGCCAGGACGGGTGCGGCGAGGGCGGTCAGCGCGAGGGAGGTGAGGAGTTGCCGTCGTCCGATTGCCATGTGATTTCCCCTCATTCGAGATTCGAGGTCGGCAGGTGATCACGCCAGGAGGAGATTGGCGGATTGTAGGGCGGGAAGTGCCCGAGACGGTATATCGCAAATCCCGTCAGGCGCGACAGTCAACTGACGTGCAATCAAGCCAATCCGTCTTTTTCTCGCCGATCTCGCCTGTACAGCGCGGTTTCTGCTGGAACTTCCCCATGGTTTCCGCCTGATGTTCCTCCTGGCGAAATCCGGACCGGCGGTGATTGCATGGTGGATGGCGAGCGGGCTCCGAGATTTCTCGGCCATTCTCGGACCTCCTCCTTCGGGAAACGGATCGCCACCATTTCTTCGTCACCCGAGCCATGCGGGAATGGTTTTCCGTACCCGGCGAAAGGACTCCTGTGCACGTCACCCACCGCCCACTGTGGGGCCGCCCGTCCGCCATGACGGCAGCCGCCGTCGTCCTCGGCGCGTTCGCCGCCCTGCCGCCCGCGGCCCCGGCGAACGCGGCCGTCGGCTGCGGGCCGGTCCCCGCCGCGCTCCCGTCAGCCCCGGGCGTGCCGCGCCCCGAGTCCTCGGCCTGGACGGGAAGTTGGGGTACCGCCATGAGCCTGGCAGGACCGTCGGCATCCTCGGGCGTGACGGGGCGGCAGACCCTGCGCATGGTCGTCCACACCAGCATCGGCGGCAGCTCCGCCCGGATCCACCTGGTGAACACCTTCAGCCCGGACCCGGTGACCATCGGGCACGTCACCGTCGCGGCCCAGGACAGGACTTCCGCCCGGAACGGGAATCCGGCCACGGCGGCGGCCACGCCGGCCACCCTGACGTTCGGCGGTTCGGGCCGGACCGTCATCCCACCCGGCGGCGAGGTCTACAGCGACCCCGTCGCCTTCCCGGTCACCGCAGACGAGAACCTGCTGGTCAGCCTCTGGCTGCCCGACGGGGTCACCACCGCGCCCTACCACCCGTACACGCTCACCACCTCCTACACCTCCGCCCCCGGCGACGGAGCCGACCGCACCCAGGACACGGGCGGCGCCAACCTCTCCACCCCGTACGCCTACTGGGCCTTCCTCGGCGGCCTGGAGGTCACGGCCGCCGGCAGCGACGGGACGGTGGTCGCCCTCGGCGACTCGCAGGTGGACGGCGGGCACACCAACCAGGACTCCAACACCCGCTGGGCCGATGACTACGGGCGCGCCCTCAGCGCCCGACCGACGCCCGAAGGCATCGTCAACAAGGGCATCTCCGGCAACCGGATCCTCACCGACGGGACGGGAGGACGCGTCGGCTTCGGTCAGAGCGCGCTCAACCGCTTCGACCGGGACGTCCTCTCCCAGACCGGAGTGCGGAGCGTCGTGCTCTACGAGGGCATCAATGACATCACGATGGACGACGCCTCCGACTCCGCGCTCGAGTCGGGGATCCAGCAGCTGGCCTCACGCGCGCACGCGGCCGGGCTGCGCTTCACCGTTGCCACCATCCCCGCTTTCCAGGGCTACACCGACTACACCGCCGCCCGGGACCGGGTGCGCCAGTGCGTCAACGACTGGATCCGCACGACGACGGCTATCGACGGCTTCCACGACTTCGACCGGGCGACCCGCGACCCGCTCAACCCGAGCGCCGCGTTCGCCGGTTACGTCTCCTCCGACCACCTGCACTTCACCACCAACGGGAACACGGCCCTCGCCGAGGTCCTCGCCCCGCGGCCCGCCCCGACCAGCCCCTCCCACACCTTCTCCCAGACGACGGCCGGAGCCTTCCACGGCAAGGGCATCGGCGACCTCGTCGCCCGAGACGACTCGGACGGGCACCTGTACGAGTGGGCGGGGCTGGGAGACGGGTCCTTCACGGCCAGGACCGACCTGACGGCCGGCTGGGGCGCGTTCTCCCAGACCACCGCCGGCGATTTCCGGGGGACGGGTCACGCGGACCTGATGGCGAGGGAGGACGCGACGGGCAACCTGTACATGTGGCCCGGTAACGGGGACGGTACCTTCGCCGGCCGCGTGCTCGTCACCGACGGGTGGGGTCCGTTCTCGCAGACGGTTGCCGGTGGCTTCCGGGGGACCGGTCACGCGGACCTGATGGCGAGGGAGGACGCGACGGGCAATCTGTACATGTGGCCCGGCAATGGGGACGGTACCTTCGCCGGCCGCGTGCTCGTCACCGACGGGTGGGGTCCGTTCTCGCAGACGGTTGCCGGTGACTTCCGGGGGACCGGTCACGCGGACCTGATGGCGAGGGAGGACGCGACGGGCAATCTGTACATGTGGCCCGGTAACGGGGACGGTACCTTCGCCGGCCGCGTGCTCGTCACCGACGGGTGGGGTCCGTTCTCGCAGACGGTTGCCGGTGACTTCCGGGGCACCGGCCGTGCCGACCTCATCGCCCGCAACGACACCTACGGCGTCCTCGACGAATGGATGAACACGGGCGGAGCCTCCTTCTCCCACGCCTTCCGGCTCACCGACGGCTGGTGACCGGCCGGTCGGCCCGTCCAACTCGTCCTACCCGGCCAATGCGCTTGCACGGGACCACCGTTCGCAGCGGCGGCCCACCCTGCCGGGCGGCTCGCCGAAGGCGAGGAGGACGTCCAGCAGGTCGCCCGGGGCCTCGGCCGTGACGTCGGGTCCGGCGGGCAGGTCGTGCACCGTCCACCGCGGGTGATGGGCCAGGCGTCGGCCGCGGTCTTCCTGGACAAGGGCCACCCGACGACCGTCTGGAACCGCTCGGCCGGCAAGGCCGAGCAGCTCGTCGCCAAGGGCGCGCCCCTCGCCGGCTCGGTCAGGAGCGCGCTCGAGGCGAGCCCGCTGGTCGTCGTCCGTGTCTCGGACTACGACGCCGTGCACAGGTTGCTGGACCCGGCCGCCTCCTCCCTGGCCGGCCGCACCCTGGTCAACCTGACCATGGCGAGCTCCACCCAGGCCCGGGAGACCGCCGAGTGGGCGGCCGAGGCCGGCATCGACTACGTCGACGGCGCGATTCTGGCGGTGCCCCAGGCCATTGGCACCGCCGAGGCCACCCTGCTGTAAGCCGGCCCGGAGGGGC
>NZ_JBHWIR010000043.1:0-48102 GCF_042731835.1 Kitasatospora sp. NPDC059817
CGCGGGGCGCCCCCGCGCTACTCCGCCGCCCCGCCCCCCCCCCGCGCCCCCCCCCACGCCCCGCCCCCACACCACGCCCCGGCGGTCCTCTCCGCGGCCGCTCCGCCCCCCGCCGCCCCCACGCCCGACGCCTGCGCCCGGGCGCCGTGCGCGGTGGCGACCTGGGCCAGCAGGTCCTCGACGTCCACGGGCTCGCGGTGCAGGGCCAGTTCACCGGCGTCGGCGTCGGCGAGGTCCCGCAGGTCGTCGATCAGGTGCTGGAGTTGCAGGGCCTCCTCCAGCAGCGAACTCGTCAGGGCGCCGTCGGCGGTGACGACGCCGTCCTCGACGGCCTCCAGCCAGCCGCGGATGTTGCTGAGCGGGGTGCGCAGCTCGTGCGCGATGTCGCCGACCATCGCCCGGCGCAGTTCCTCCAGCTGTTCGCGGCGCTGCGCCATGGCGTTGAAGGCGGCGGCGAGTCCGGCGATCTCGTCGCGGCCGGTCGCGGACACCCGGGCGGAGAGGTCCCCGTCGGCCATCCGCCGGGCGGCGCGTGTGAGCGCGTTCAGCGGCCGGGAGAGCCGCAGGCCGACGATCGTGGTGATCGCCACGGTGACCACCAGCACCAGCGCGGCGACCTCGGCGACCCGCCCGCGGTGCGGGGCGGACAGCGCGGGGGCCTGGTCCGCCGCGCCGGCGGGCGCGCCGACGAACAGCAGCACGGGCGGCGCCACGTACCGGACGAGCTGCTGCCGGCGGGAGTTGGCGAGGCAGGCGGAGATCACCTGCTCCTGCTCCCGGTCGCGGGCCGGGGCCCACTGCAGCCCCAGGGACAGCGTCACGGGCCGGATCTGCTGGCGCTCCAGGCAGGCGTTGACGAGCGCGGTGAGGTCGGCGAGGGCGGCGCTCTCGGTGCGGGTCGGGGCGTCCAGCACCAGCGGGGGCGCGCAGCGCACGCCGAGCGGCCGGCCACCGGGGACGCTCACCACGGGGCGGCCGGCGGCGTCGTCGGTGACGGTCGCCTCGACGCCCAGTTCCGACCGCAGGCAGCCGGCCCGGTTCCGCGCGGCCTCCTCCATGGCCGCGCGCTCGGCGGTCGTCAGCCGGAACGGGCCCACGGCGCGGGCGTCGATCCGGTCGGCCGGGGCGTCGGGCAGCATGGCGAGGTCGACGGAGAGCGGGTCGACGGTGGTGGTGGGCGTCCGGGGCAGCACCGTCCGGTCGGCGGCGCCCGGGGGCGGCGCCGACGACGTGGCGGCCGACGGTGTGGCGCCCGGTGACCCGAGTGCGGTGGCGGCCGACGGCGGTGACCCGGGTGCGGCGGCCGCGGAGTCGACGACCGGCTCGAAGCGCGGAGTGGTCAGCAGGATGCGCTGCCCGGTGTCGGCGGCGAGCCGCCGCACGGTGCTCTCCGCGCCCGTCCAGTCGGGGTGGGTCGCGGCGTAGCCGAGCAGTTCGTGGTAGATCCGGGCCTGATCCGCGAGGACCTGGCGCTGCTCCTGCCTGATCGCGCCCGTCGTGGTGCGGGCGGTCAGCCAGGCCGTCGCGGCGATCGAACAGAGCGAGACCAGGGCGGAGAGGGCGAGCAGCCGGACCAGCAGGCTGCGGCGCGGCGGGGCGTCACGACGCACCGCGCGGCCCCTCCGCGAGCTTGTAGCCGATGCCGTAGACCGTCAGCAAGCGGGTGGGGCGGCGCGGTTGGGGCTCGATCTTGCGGCGCAGGTTCATCACGTGGGTGTCGACGGTCCGGGTGGTGATGTACCGGTCGATGCCGTGCAGGTGCTCCAGCAGCTGGGCCCGGGTGAAGACCCGGCCGGGCTGGGCGGCCAACACCTGGAGCAGCCGGAACTCGCCGGGCGTGCAGCTGACGGGCCGTCCGTCGGCGGTGACCTCGTGGCGCAGGGGGTCGATGGTGAGGGCCCCTGCGGTCAGCACGGCCGGCGGCGCGGCGGCGGGCGGCGCGGCCGGCGCCATGGTGGGCGCGGCCGCTGGCGCGGGAGCGCCCGGGGTCAGCGGCCGGGACCCGCGGCGCAGCAGGGCCCGGACCCGGGCGACGAGCTCGCGCGGGCTGTACGGCTTGGTGAGGTAGTCGTCGGCGCCGAGGTCGAGGCCGAGCAGCAGGTCCTCCTCGGCGGTGCGGGCCGTCAGCATCAGTACCGGCAGGGCGGATTCGGCGCGCAGGGCGCGGCAGACGTCGAGCCCGTCCATGACGGGCATCATCACGTCGAGGACCAGGAGGTCCGCCGGGCCGCGCCGGGCCTGTTCCAGCGCGGCCCGGCCGTCGTGGACGACGACCACGCGGTGCCCTTCCCGCTCCAGGTACAGGCGGGCCAGGTCGGCCTGCTTGGGATCGTCCTCGGCGACCACGACATGTGCGCACATGAGGATGATCGTAAGTCGCCCTCCGGAAGCACCCCTACCGGTTCCCGACAGCCTCTCGACAAGTTCCTGACATCGACGGACCAGGGTGGGTCGAGTCCGCCGGGGGAAGCCCCCCCGGCCCCGCCTCCGAAAGGCTCCCGCGTGATGCCCTCCCGCCGTCTGGTGTCCCTCGCCGCCCACGTCCTCGGGGCCGCCCTGCTGCTGTCCACCGTCCCCGCCGTCGCGGCGACGGCCGCCGAGCGCAGGCCCGCCCCCGCCGCGCCCACCGTCGAGGCGGCCGAGGTGATGCCGCACCTCCAGGCCCTGCAGCGGATCGCGGACCGCAACGGCGGCAACCGCGCGCACGGCACCAAGGGGTACGCGGAGTCGGTGGCCTACATGAAGCACGCGCTGGACCGGGCCGGCTTCCAGACGCAGCTGCGCCGCTTCTCCCACGACGGCAAGGACGGCTACAACCTGATCGCCGACTGGCAGGGCGGCGACCCCGACCACGTGCTGCTCACCGGCGCCCACCTGGACAGCGTCACGATGGGCCCGGGGATCAACGACAACGGCTCCGGCTCGGCGGCCGTCCTGACCACCGCCCTCCAGGTGGCCAAGGCCAAGCTGAAGCCCGAGCGGCACCTGCGCTTCGCCTGGTGGGGGGCGGAGGAGCTGGGGATGGTCGGTTCGGCGGACTACGTCAAGAACCTGTCCGCCGGCGACCGCAAGGCCATCGACCTGTACCTCAACCTCGACCAGGCGGGCAGCAAGAACCTCCAGCAGTACCTGCTGGTGAAGGACGCGAAGAACAACGAGACCGCGGCCTTCCAGGCCTTCGAGAAGTGGTTCACCGACCGCGGCCTGGCCACCTTCGACATCCCGCTGGACAGCTCCGACAGCCAGCCGTTCGGGGACGCGGGCATCCCGTCGTCCGGCTTCAGCAGCGGCGTCTCGGACTGCATCCACAGCGCGTGCGACAACCTCGCCAACGTCGACCCCGCGACGCAGGCGACCAGCACCAACGCCATGATCGGCGTGGTCTGGCAGTTCGCCACCACCAAGCCCGCCCCCGCCAAGCCCGCCGCCCCCACCGACCCGGCCACCGTCCCCGCCGCCCCCCGGTCCTGACCGCCCGCCCCCAGGAGCCACAGATGCGCACACCGCTGAGTCGCCACCGCCGCAAGGCCGTCACCCTGGTGGCCGCCGCCACCGCCCTCGGCGTCGCCCTGACCGCCGCCCCCGCGGGAGCGGCCGGCATCGGGGACCCGTACTTCCCCGAGGACGGCAACACCGGCTACGACGTGGCGAACTACGACGTCCGGATCGCCTACGACCCGGCGCACCCCGACCAGTTGAACGGCGACACGACCGTCACCGCCCGGGCCCTGCAGTCGCTGGACCGCCTCTCCCTGGACCTCAAGGGCTTCCAGGTCACCTCGGTCACCGTGAACGGCACCCCGGCCAAGTCGTTCTCCCGCTCCGGCACGCACAAGCTGGACATCGTGCCCGCCCGCCGGGTGACCGGCGGCGCCACCTTCGCGGTGCGGGTGGTGTACGCAGGCAAGCCCGACCCCGAGGGCTGGCACCAGCTGGTGTCCGGCGGCGTCAACGCGATGGGCGAGCCGCACTCGGCGACCTCCTGGTTCCCGTCCAACGACCACCCGTCCGACAAGGCCACCTTCTCGCTCGCCGCGACCGTCCCCGACGGCTGGACCGCCATCGGCAACGGCCGGCCCGGCCAGACCACCAGCAAGGACGGCTCGACGACCTTCCGCTGGCGCGAGGACAAGCCGATGGCGACCTACCTCAGCACCGTCGCCATCGACAAGTTCACCGTCCACCGCTCGGCGCTGCCCGACGGGACGCCGGTCATCACCGCCTACGGCCCGGACGTGCCGATCGACGACATGGCCAAGGCGACCGAGGCCCAGCAGCCCGAGATCATCGCCTTCCTGGCCTCCAAGTTCGGCCCGTACCCGTTCTCCTCCGCGGGCGCCATCGTCCGCAGCTGGACCAAGGAGACGGGCACCGGCGCGCCGGACCTGGAGACCCAGAGCCGGCCCACCTACACCAACTACTTCTGGGACTCCGCGGCGGTCCACGAGATCACCCACCAGTGGTTCGGCGACAGCGTCTCGTTCACCGACTGGCGCGACGGCTGCATCGCCGAATGCGTCGCCCAGTACGCCAACCAGCTGTGGGACGAACACCAGGGCAGCAACCTCGACACCGGCTTCTACGCCCCCGGCGTCGAGGAGAACCGGAACAAGCCGGAGTACTGGTCCACCAAGCTCTACGACCCCGGGCAGGGCAAGGAACTCGCCTCGGCCCTCTACTTCAAGGGCTCCCTGATGATGCACGCCCTGCGGCGCACCGTCGGAGACGACACGTTCTTCGCCACCCTCAAGCGCTGGACCGCCGACCACGCCTACGGCAACGCCTCCTTCCCCCAGTTCGAGGCCCTCGCCGCCAAGGTCTCCGGCAAGGACCTCAAGGGCTTCTTCGACGCCTGGGCCCACGGCACCACGATCCCGGCGAAGGAATACCTCTACCCCGGCCCCCTGGCCCCCCTCGCCCCGGCAGGCAGCCGGTAACACCCCCGTCCCCGCGCCGACGCCAGCCCTCCTGATGCCCCATCAGGAGGGCTGGCGCACGCCCGGGCTGAGCTCCTCCAGGACGATGTCGGAGACGGTCCTCGGCTGCGGGCGGTGCGGAACCGAGGTGCCGCCGTGCGTCGGCCTGAAGTCGCCGACGGGGGCCGGGAAGTGGCCCATCTCGTGGAACAGGCCCGAGAGGTCCGTGTCCTGCGGCGGCAGCGGCGGCAGCTCATGGGGCAGGTCCCCGACCGGGACGAGCTCGATCTCCGACGGGCCGCCCCCTGGCGTGCCGTCCCCCGTCGTACCGCCGCGCGGTGGGCGCGGGCCCTCCAACCGGCCGTTCAGCCAGCCCTCGATGTGGTCGCCCGGCGAGATGGAGAACTTGTTCCCGGGGTTCATCACCCCGTGCCGCCACCCCCACGCCCCGGCGAACGCGCCGTTGGCCGCGCCGGAGACGTAGTCGCCCGACAACCCGAACACCGCATCCTGCGCCGCGCCTTCGGCCATCCCGGTCAGCGCCCCGTAGCCGGTGTTCCAGACCAGCCCGGCCGCGCCCTTGGCGAACGCGCCGGCCTCCTTGCCGGTCAGCGAGGTGAAGCCCTTCCCGAGCCCCTTGCCCAAACCCTTGCCCAGCCCCTTGCCGAGCCACCCGGCACCGACACCGACCGCGCCGCCCACCGCCCCGTTGACGGCGGCCGTGCCCAGCTCGCCGCCGTCGATCGACGTGCGGTGGCCCTGGCCCAGCTCGATCACCTGGGCCAGCAGGTCGAAGCCCACCTGGGCCAGCACCGACTCGGCGACCCGGGTCACCGCACTGATCAGCGCCTTGCGCAGGAAGGCCCACACCAGGGCCCTGGTGAAGGCGATCTCCACGGGCGCCGCCTCGGCCCCGCCGAAAAGGAACAACGCTGCGTCGATGGCCAGTTGAACGGCCAGGACCACCAGCGCACCGATGATCTCGATGCGCAGGGTCTCGATCTGGTTCGCCAGGTTGTGCAGCGCGTCGGCGGCGGCGTCGCAGCACTGGGCGATGAGCGGCAGCGCGGCGTCGTCGGCGACGGCGAGCCTGGCCAGATAGGCGTCGAACGCGTCCCTGGTGGCACCGCTCAGACCCTGGTCGAGCTGGGACTTGGCGTCCGCCAGGTCCAGGACACAGGCACGGATCGACTTCGCCGCCTCGGTCCAGGCATCCGCCTCGGCCCGCAGCGCACTCTCGTTCCCCGTGGGCCACTTGTTCCCCACCAGGATCATCAGCAGGTTCTGCAACCCGTCCGGCAGCGAGGCGTTGGGGGCGTCGACCGCCATCACGCGCCGCCGCTACCGGGCACCGGGAACGTCCAGGCGAGTTCCGTGGCGTGCTCGTCGGCCTTCTCGAACGTGCTGCGAGTGGCGCCTAGGGCATCGGCCAGCTTGCGCAAGGTGTCCGGCAGCGCCTGCACCGCCTTCAGCAGATCGTCCCGCGGCTGGGCGAAGACCTGGTCGAAGCCCTGCCCGAGCGCCGGATCATCCCCCCAGGGCGCCGCGCCGGACAGGGCCGCAGAACTCAGCGCCGTCCAGGCAGCAGCCATGCCGTCAGCCGCCCGCCCCGCATCCGCCCCGGCCTTGCCCACCAACGCGAAGTCGACCACCAGCGTCCCGTCCAGAGCCGGCAGCTGCGGCACCGCCGGCCCGCCGTACGGCGGCACCCCGGTAGGCGCATTGCGGTAACCACCAGTGGGACCAGGCACATCAGGCAACGGAGGACTCGGCACCCACCCACCTCACCCGACCCCACCCCGGACCTCGACCACTCTTGACGACATCCCAACGATCACCACCCCACTCCTGACACCCCCCTGACGCCCCCGGACCCCGCGTCGCCCATGCTCCATTGCGAGAGCCGCCCCATCCGACACATCGGATGGGGCGGCTCTCGAAACGGACCTACTGCCGAAGGAACGCGGCGAACGACACGCCACCGTCGTCCGCATCGGTCAGCTGCAACCACTCCTCACCTTGGTCCTTGCCGTACTGGAAGAACCCCTCGCACCTCAGATCGCCGTCGACGGAGACCAATTGGGCGACCGCGCCAGGTCCGGCGTCGGAAAGCGTCCCGTACTTCCAGGTGCCGGTGAACTTCACCACGGTCGAGGACTTCTTTCCACGACACATGGCGGGGAGCAGGCTCACCTCGCCGAGCTTGCCGCCCTCCAGGAACTGAATCGAAGCAACGGGCGCCTTCCAGGACCCGATGACAGCCGGGACAGGATCCTTCGCCACCGTGCACGAAACCGCCAGCGGCAGAGCCGATGCCACACAGACAGCCAGAACAGGCAGCCTCCCACGTCCACGCACCCGGCTCGGCCTCTGCATCCCGATCACTCCCACCCCGTTCCATACCGCCAGGAATCGAATCCACCGCGACATCTCAGTCCTTCTTCATGACGAACCCCTGATCGACCAGCACCCACAGGTCCTTTCCGTTCTCCTCGGCCGTCAGCCAGAAGCGACAACTACCGCTCCCATCCTTCCGGGTCGCGTCCACGTAGACCCCCGGCCCCACGTCATCGAGAACCGACTTCTTCCAGCGCCCCTCAATCTCCGTCGACTGTTCCCGGTCCACCAAGGCAGCGCTGCACACACGGGCCGGCACTTGTGCCGATCCGACCCGCCCTTCCGGAAGAAGCTCGACAGCCGCCGCTCCTCCGGCCCACCGTCCGACCGGATCAGGCACCTCAGGCCCGGAAGGTCGGACCGTCATCCACACGGCCCAGCCCAACCCGAGGACACCCAGCAACCCGCCGACCACACTCCACAGGACAATTCGCTGCCCCTTCACGCACCCTCCATCAAACGATCTGGCAGCGAGGCCGTCTCGAAGACCGCCCCGCCCCCTCAGAAGCCACGCGCCACCATCTGCGACAGTCCGAACAGGTCAGCGCAGGATCGCCTTGACGGCCATGCCGAGGGCCGACGCAGGACCCGGCCCCACGAGTCAGCTGAGCGCCCCATCCGGAAACCGGATGGGGCGCTCATGGCACAGACCTACTGGCTACCCAAAGCCGACGGACTACTGTCGGGCGAACGGTCCTTGACCGGCGTCCACGCCAGTCATCGTCAGCCACCGCGCACGAAGCTGCCAGCGGCAGTGCGGCCACCGTACAAACGGTAAGCCATACGCCTTCCACCGGCACACACTCGAGTGAGCACCAAGATTCCTGCCACTCCCCCCTCCCTTCCATGATCCCCCACTCGTGGCGGGCTCGCCGAGCGATTACTCGATGAGCCCCATCAGGATTGAACGGGAAGTTACCGTAAGTGCCCAGAATAAACATCTGGGTCCCCGATGCGCATCACGCGCCCGGGGGCCCAGATGTCGCAAGATCAGGATCTAGGAGCAGGCGCGGGCATCACTACCATTGCGTAGATCACACCGAGTGCGCTCATCAGCAGGAAGGGCCAAGCACCCGCAAGGAGATAGAGCAGTGGGGGCAGAGCAAACAACACGGCAGCCACCCCTCGAACATTCCTCCCCCTGGCCGCCCAAAAAGAGACCAGGAAGAGAAAGAACAGTGTGGGGACAGTTATTGTGAGCGAGATGAGCGCCAGCAGCTTGAGGCTATCCAGGGAGTCGGCTCGAGAGAATCCATTGGCGTCATGCCCTCCGGGCGCAAATGCTGAAAGAACGAGCATAAAAACGCACACGGGAGCCACGCACACCGCAAGATATCTCAGCAGCGCCCGACTGAACCACCGGCCGACTCGATTAAATCTGTTAATCAGCACCCTGATAGACACCCGCCATTCTGGTAGGCACGGCCCGAAGGCGAGAAGAGGGATGACGCAAACGGAACTGCAAGCAGACCAGGATCTCCCTCTCTTTCGCTGGAACTATCCGCGGCGGCACCCAGACATTCCTCGTAGTCGGATGGCGCGACGTGCCGCCAATTACCGTATCGTGATGCCCCGCCACAGTTGACGGCATCACGGTAAACGTTGCGCCACCGGTATCGGCATCCCAGAAAACCTCCAGGGCCATGCCGGTGGGGTCGGTCTTGTTGACCGGGTCATTGTTGCTGTACACGTAAGCGTTCCACTGCTGCGGGTCGTTGGGCAGGAGCAGTGGGTCCGGGCTGAGGAAGCGGCCGGTGCTGGGCTGGTATTGGCGCGCGCCGAGGTTGGTGAAGCCGGTGGCGTCGTCCTTGAGGCCTCCCACGTAGCCCTTGTCGCCGGCCCAGGCGGTGGTGCTGGAGGTGGTGCCGCGCGGGGCGCCGAAGGGGTCGGTGGGGCGACGGGTCTCGACGAGGCTGTCGCGGCCGATGGACAGGGTGTTGGTGCCGTGGTGGTCGGCGAACTGGTACGTGAGCTTGGTCGGGCTCTCGCGGACCAGGGTGATGCCGCCGGGGATGCTGTAGTAGCGGGTACCGGTGCTGGTCTTGGTACCGGTGTCGTAGGTGAGTTCGTCGCCGCCGCCGAGGTTGACGGTGACCTTGCCGGGGTTGCGGCGGATCAGCTGGTTGCCGTCGGCGTCGTAGACGTACGTCGTGACGGCCGAACCCTGGGCGAGTGAGGCGAGCTTGCCCTCGACGTCCCAGGTCAGCGTGGATGCGTTGGCCGAGTCGGCGGCATTCCAGGTGGAGGTGCCCCACTTGGAATTCCAACCGGGCGCTGTAGCCATCGCTCTCCGAGCCCCTACATCCCGGAGAAGCCCCGCTGCGCGCTCCCCCGGCGACTGGCCGCCCCGCCTGGCCACCGCTCCTTTCCGCTCCTCCCGTAGACAGATCTCTCGGTCACCCCCGGAGTAGCAGTCCCGCAGCACCACGAAGACCCCCGACCCCGCGTCGCCCATGCTCCATTACGAGAGCCGCCCCATCCGACACATCGGATGGGGCGGCTCTCGAAACGGACCTACTGCCGAAGGAACGCGGCGAACGGCACGCCGCCATCGTCCGCATCGGTCAGTCGCAACCGCTCCTCACCTTGGCGCTTGACGTACTGGAAGAACCGCTCGCACCTCAGATCGCCGTCGACGGAGACCAATTGGGCGACCGCGCCAGGTCCAGCATCGGAAAGCGTCCCGTACTTCCAGGTGCCGGTGAACTTCACCACGGTCGGAGACTTCCCTCCACGACACATGGCGGGGAGCAGGCTCACCTCGCCGAGCTTGCCGCCCTCCAGGAACTGGATCGAAGCGACGGGCGCCTTCCAGGACCCAATAACAGCCGGGACAGGCTCCTTCGCCACCGTGCACGAAGCCGCCAGCGGCAGAGTACAGACCAGAGAGACGGTCAGGGCACGCAGCCCTTTCCGGGTGCACACCCGGCCCGACCTCAAGGACACAATCACCCGATATCTCCGTTCCAGACGTATCAGATACTGCACAGCGTTCTACTCGAAATCGCTCGGGCGGGCAAAGTCATTCGAGGCAATATACCTCCTCGCCTCATCGAGGATCGCCGTCTTGAGTTTCGAGTCAGAGACCCCGGCGTTCGCCGCACCGATCCTCTCGCCCATCTTCCGACCGTACTCGTTGTTCACCAGGTCGGAAATGTGGTCGGCGTAGTCATGGCCTTCCCTCACGCCGAACGCCTCGTGGGCATCAGCCACCATCTCGGCGTCCTGACGCCCGTATTTGGCCGTGATCATGGCTTGCCAGACGAAGTGCCGGAGCGCGTTCCCCTTGGGAGACTCGTCGCCATCGTCTTCGGGGTACTCCTTCTTCGGAGCCGCCCCGGCCCAACCCGTGATCGCCTTCACATCAAGGCAGTCGAGCGCCCCGATGTAGGCACAGACCATCAACTCGGACTTCTTGGCCTGGCCCGTCGCGAACGAGTCGTACGGCTGCGCTCCCGGGATCTGGGTCTGCCCGGGCTGCGTTTCGTACTTGAACTGGGTGTTCTTCTTGTACTCGTTCTCTAGTTCAAAGCCATAAGCTCGGCGTGCAGCCGCCTTCTCCGCCTCAACATTGGACGGCATGCTGCCGACCCAACCCTGCCCCAGTGGAAGCCCCTTGGCAATCCTGAACCGCACGTACCCAGCGTGTCGGGCAGGCTGTTCCTTCTGGATCTGCGCGACGATCTTCTGGTAGTTCTCGCCCTCGCCCTCAATCTTGGTGCCCATGTTGGAGCACTTGGCCATCCCGCTGGCGCACTCCTCCAGGGCCATGCCGGTGGGGTCGGTCTTGTTGACCGGGTCGTTGTTGCTGTACACGTAGGCGTTCCACTGCTGCGGGTCCGCAGGCAGGAGTAGCGGGTCCGGGCTGAGGAAGCGGCCGGTGCTGGGCTGGTATTGGCGCGCGCCGAGGTTGGTGAAGCCGGTGGCGTCGTCCTTGAGGCCTCCCACGTAGCCCTTGTCGCCGGCCCAGGCGGTGGTGCTGGAGGTGGTGCCGCGGGGGGCGCCGAAGGGGTCGGTGGGGCGGCGGGTCTCGACGAGGCTGTCGCGGCCGATGGACAGGGTGTTGGTGCCGTGGTGGTCGGCGAACTGGTACGTGAGCTTGGTCGGGCTCTCGCGGACCAGGGTGATGCCGCCGGGGATGCTGTAGTAGCGGGTACCGGTGCTGGTCTTGGTACCGGTGTCGTAGGTGAGTTCGTCGCCGCCGCCGAGGTTGACGGTGACCTTGCCGGGGTTGCGGCGGATCAGCTGGTTGCCGTCGGCGTCGTAGACGTACGTCGTGACGGCCGAACCCTGAGCGAGTGAGGCGAGCTTGCCCTCGACGTCCCAGGTCAGCGTGGAGGCGTTGGCCGAGTCGGCGGCGTTCCAGGTGGAGGTGCCCCACTTGGAATTCCAACCGGGCGCGTAGACGATGAACTTGCCGTCGTCCTGGACGGTCGCGAAGTAGCCGCTGGCGTTACCCGCCCAGGTCTGCGAGGACCAGAGCGGGACGCGCTGCGGGTCGTAGACGACGAAGTTGCCGTCGTCCTGCATGGTGGCCCAGGCTCCCGGGTGGTTCTGGGTGTTGGTGGACCAGAGGACCTGGCCGGTGCGCAGCGAGCTGAGCACCAGGTTGCCGTCGTCCTGCATGGCGAGTCGGACGCTGTTGGAGCGCACGCTCTCACCGGACTTGAGGACGGACCCGGCGTTGAGGATCTTGATGCCGTTGGGGTTGTTGATCTTCGTGGTGTTGCCGGCCGCGTCGTACTCGTCGGTGCCCTGGGGGGCGGTGGCCGAGCCGTAGGTGTACGTGCCGCCGGCGAGTGCGTGCGGGCCGCCGGTGCCGCCGCCCGTGCCGGCCGCGGTGGTCGGCGTGTTGCGGGTGCCGGGGGTCGGGAAGGTCTGGTCGACCTTCACGTCCTTGGACTGGTCCCCGGCCGGGTTGTGGTCGACGAGCTTGGTGCGGTTGCCGGTCAGGTCGTAGGTGTAGTCCTGCCAGTAGGCGGCGTTGCCACCCACCGTCGTCTTCGAAGGTGCCGAAGCCCCGCTGGTGGGAGTGGAGTTGGCGCAGGCCCCCTGGCCTGCCAGGGACGGGGTGGGCTGGTCGAGCCGCCCGGTGTCGCTCCACGCGGTGGTGAGGCGGCCCAGGTGGTCGTAGGAGAAGCACTGCAGGTCGGTGGCGGCCGGGGTGTTGTTCGGGATGCTCCGGATCGCCGTGATCCGGCCGGCCTGGTTGTAGGCGTAGGTCGTGTTCTGGACCGTGCCGTCGGTGGAGGTCTGCTTGTCGACGTACTGCGTCAGCGGACGTCCGGTGGACACGTCGTAGGTGTTGGTGGTGACGATCTGCCAGCCGAACGGGTTGACGGTGGAACGGATGTTGCGTCCGTAGGCGTCCCAGTCGGACTGACGGAGATAGGTGTCGTCGGCCCCGCCCATGTCGTGCAGCAGGCCGTAGATCTCGTAGTTGTAGCCGATCGACTCGTAGGCGAGGTTGCCGACGGCGGCCCGGTACTCGGTGGTCACGGCGCCGGTGATCGGGTCGTAGACGGTCTCGTACTCGTAGGTCGCCTGCCCGGTCTTGCCGATCTCGCTGCCGGGGATCGACACGGTGGACTTGGTCGGCCGGTATGCCGGGTCCAGCTCCGTGACGGCCTTGGTGTAGGCCGCTCCGCCGGCGCCCCCGACGTACCGGGTGGAGCTGGCGGCCTGGCCCTTGGCGACGGTGTCGTAGGTGTAGCCGGTGAGCTGGTTGGCCGGGTTGACCGTGCTGTTGTAGGTGCCGGTCTTGCGGCCGAGCAGGTCGTAGGTGAGCGCCATCGACTGACCGCGCGCGTCCGTGGTGGTGGCCAGGCGGCCCGCACTGTCGTAGGTGCGGGTCGAGACGCCGGTGTCCGGGTCGTCGGCCTTCACCTGACGGCCGCGCTGGTCGTAGCCGTAGCTCCAGCTGTTCCCGGCGGCGTCGACTCGCGTCGCGGCCAGGCCGCTCGGGGTGTAGGTGTACGTGGTGACGTCGGCGTCGGTCTGCTTGCCGGTAGCGGACGGCGTCTTGTACTGCCACAGCTGGCTGGTGCGGCCGCGGGCGTCCGAGAGGGTGCTGGTCGCGGTGGCGCCGGCCGGCGGCGACACGTCGACCCGGTCGGCGCCCGGGTAGGCGGTGGTCGTGGTGTTCTGCAGCACGCCGAGGGCGATGAACTGCGTGCTCACCGGTCGGCCCATGCCGTCGAAGGCGGTGGAGGTCTGGCCGGGGACGTCGGCGGGGATCGCGTTGAATCGGACCGTGTTCGGACCGGCGGTGTCGTCGTAGTGGGTGTTGAAGGTCCGGCTGGTGCGGCCCTGCGAGTCGTAGAAGGTGTCTGTCAGCAGTCGGCCGTGGTACGCGGAGATGGCCGGGCTGGCCTGGGTCTGGATGGTCCGGGCCAGGCCGTCCATGATCTGGGTGGAGACCGCGTAGCTCGCGTTGGAGCGCAGCGTCCGGCTGGTGACGGTGGACGGCCGGGCTGTGCCGTCCACGGTGTAGTCGAAGGTGTAGTTGGCGCTCGCACTGGTCGCACGGCCCGGGGTCCAGACCGCCTTGAGTCGACCGAGGGAGTCGTACGACTGGGTGACGGTACGGGCGTTGGGGTCGGTGGTGGCGATCGGCAGCGCACGGGCCGGGTTCAGCGTGGTGGTGGTGTTGCGCTTGGCTCCGGCGTCGGGCGCTCCCGCCGGGGCCGGGGTGCCGGTCACGGTCCGGTTGGGCAGCTCGCCCGGGTTCGCCGAGCCGTAGGTCGTGGTCACGGTGGCGCCGTTCGGATTGGCGCTGTCGGTGGCCGTCACGTCGGTGGCGCTGGTGGCGCGGCCGTAGACGTCGTAGGCCGAGGTGCCGGTGGTCACGAACTGAGCCGCGCCGGAGCCGTCGTAGCGGTCCAGCACCTGCGCACCGGTCGGTTCCGCCTTGGCGCCCGCAGAGCCGAACGCCGCACCGTCGTACAGCGTACGGGCGCTGGAGACGGTGTTCGCCGCGGTCGGCGTCGCCGTACAGGCGTTCGCGCCGGAGACGGTCAGCGCCTCGGACACCAGGCCGGTCATGTGCGGGTTCGCGCCGGTGGCGTAGGAGTTGCGGACACAGACGTCGGGCGTGCCGTCCGCGGTGCTGAGGCTGGTCTTGATCCGGTTGCCGTTCGCCGGGTCACTGGTGGTCACCGTCGAGGTGGCCCGGGTTCCGGTGGTGGTCCGGCTGGTCGAGGTGCTGGTCGAGGTAGTGGCCGCGTACCGGGCGACGAGGTCCGGCAGACCGGGCCGCTTGTGGGTCGCGGTGGTCACCGGGCCACTGCTGGTGTTCACGGTGGACGCCTCGGGTGCGGCCGCGTCGGCGTCGACGTAGACGTCGCTCTCCAGCACCCGGCCGGACAGCCAGTCGTCGTCGCGGCGGCCGCCGCTCGTCGGCCCGGATACCGTCACCGAGCGGGCCGATCCGTCCGCCTTCAGATCGCCGTCCATTCCCTGGTGGTAGCTGGTCGACGTCTTGGACTTCGCGCCGTCCTTGCCCGAGCCGGTCACGGCGGTCACCTTGGCGTAGCCGCGGAACTGGTCCCAGGTGCGGGACTTGTCGTCCACCAGGGCGCCGTCGTTGCGGTGCCAGGCGGCCGGTCCGTACTCGTAGGCGGTGACCTTGGTGGCCGAGCCGGCGATGAGATTGGAGTTCGGGTCGACGGTCACCGAGGCGACCGGGTAGCGCAGGAACCAGTCGTCCACCATCGCAGCCACACCCGTGTCGTACCACTTCACGTTGTAGCAGCTCATGGTGTTGCCGTCCGCCGAGGACGGCATCTTGCCCGTGGTGCGCATGCACGATTCGCGGTTGTAGTCCACCGCGATCGTGCCACCGGTCTCGACGGTGATCACCTCGATCCGCGGCCGGTAGTAGCGCGGGCGGGCCGGAACGAGGCCGTCCACCCGGTTGGGCAGCATCAGGTCCGCGAAGGTGACCTCCGGCAAGGCCTGGTCGGTCTGCCCGTTGAAGGTGTCCTTGCCGATGCGCTTGACCGCCTGGAGCCACGGGATCTGCGTGTTCTCATCGGAATTGGCCGGCTTCTTGAACGTGTGCGTGAGCTCGTAGCGGTCCACCGGGCGGTACGAGCCGCCGGAGCGGATCGAGGTGGTGACGGCGTTCAGCCACCTGGTCGACCAGTAGGTCGGTCCGTAGCTGGAGCAGGTGCCCTGCTCGGCGCACTGCTTGTCGAGCGGCACGTCCGGCCAGTTGGCCGCGTTGGCCGAGGTCCGCTGCGCGGGGTCGCAGGCCGCCGCGCCCGAGACGCAGCGCTCGCCCGTCTCGAAGTCGATCTTCGCGGCGGGCTGATGGGCACCGTTCGCACCGAGCTGATCGGAGAGCAGCTGCCCGTAGCCGATCGAGGCGAGCGTGCCGCCGCGGGTGTACGAGGAGTTCACACCACTGCCGCGGTTCTGGCCGCCACCGCGGGCGTACCAGTTGGCCTCCGGCGCGTAGGTGTAGGTGGTCAGGTTGTTGTGGACGTCGACGACGTAGTCGAGGTTCCAGCGCCATGCCGTCTGGCACCAGGAGCCCTTGGCCTTGGCCGCGTCGTAGCACGGGTCACCCGCGTTCGGCGAGTAGACCGGAACCGTCCAGGCCGACTTGCTCTCCGGGCCGGTGCTGGTCGGCGTACCGGACGCGGAGGGCAGGTGGTTGAGGCCGAAGTAGTAGACCGTGCCGGAGCTGTCGGTGATCTTGAGGTACGACCCGTTCCAGGTGCCGTTGTCTGCGCCGGTGAGGAACTCGACCTTGGTCCCGTCGTCGTTCCTCAACCGCCAGGTGCACGTGGACTGCTCGGACTTGGCGTCACCGGACACGCAGGGGTCGTTGGGCACGAGCTCGCCCGAGTGGCCGCCCAACGACAGGGTCAGGTTCGCCCCGCCCCAGCACTGGTCGCCGGATCCGGCGATCCCGGCCTTGTCGCACGCCTTGTAGGAGCGCTCGACGAAGCCCGAGCTGAAGTCCCAGCCGTCACCGATCCAGGACGCCTGGGAGTTGGTCGACGAGGTCCTCCCGTCGACCGCCGCCGAGTCGTATCCCAGTGCCACCTGGGGCGCCGCGCCGCCGAGCGACGGCGGGGACTGGACCGGGTAGCTGTACGTGAACGAGCCCGACGAACTGCCGGCCGTCCACGCCTGGCTCGCGGAGAGCGAGGTCGCGCTGTAGGTGCCGAGGCCGCTGGACGGGGTGCCCTCGGCCGCCAGCACCATCGTCGCCGGGGCTGCGAGCGCTGGGCCGCCGGACGGCGCCTGGTCCCCGGACTTCGACTCGGCTCGCGACCCCTTCGCCGGAGCGGCGTCGACGGCGGGCAGATCGATGTCGGCGACGAGCTTCTTCGCCTCCGCGTCGTAGTGCGAGGGCACCGGCGTGCGGGCCAGGCAGCCGGCCACCTCGGGCGTGGTCAGTGAACACGCGGGCAGCGACACCAGCTGTGCCCGCTCGGCGAAGCCACCGCCGAACCCGGCACCGGACAGATCCAGGCCCAGCCGCACCTTCGTCGCGTCCGTCTGCTCGGCGCGCTCCAGCGTGACCAGGGCTCCCTGCACACCGGCGGCGCCGGCGGCCTTCGCGTCGGCGACACTCACCTTGACCGGCGGATTGGCCGGACCGGCGCCCGTGCCCGGGGCAGCACCCGAGGCCTCCGGCGCGGTATCCGGCGCGACAGGCGCCAGCCACACCGGCAGGTCACCGGCCCGTTTCGAGGCCCCGGCCGCCGACTCCCGCACCTCGGCACCGTCCGGACCCTTGCGCACGGCCTTCGCACCGGGCGCCGGCGCGGGATCCAGCAGGGCGACAGCCGAGCCCGAGGCACTCTTCGGAGTGCCCTTCGGCGGCACCCAGTCCGGTGAACCCTTCTTCGCCGGTACCGACTTCGGCTCCTCCGGCGAGCCCGGCACGGAAGCCGTCTTCGGCAGCGGAGTACCCGGCGGCGACCAGATCTTGTCCTTGTCCGCCACCGGCGCAGCCAGCGCCGGGACGACAGGTGACACAAGAGCACTCAGCACGGTCAAAGCGCTCACAAAAGCGACACGAGAGCTTCGACGCCGCCCTGGTGGCGGCGCTCCCCTCCCTGCCGACCACGGCAAACGGACACGACGAACAGGCACCGTTACCCCCCCATAGGTAGCCACGTCCTCAGCTAGGGCGTGGACAGACGACTGTGGCGGACAGTAGGGGGTAATGCGGCCCCGGGTCGAGGAGTTGACCGATCACGACGTGGAGTGATTCATGTCACAGGGAGTCAAAGTGGTTCGCCCACCCCCAAACCAGACAGTTGACCACCTAAATGATTTGACCATCAGTTTGCCATTGCGGGAGCTTGCTGGCGCCCCCTGTGCCTGTCCTTTACCGATCGGCCAGAGGGGCAGATCCGATTGTCATAGCGAGGGGGGAACCTCACCACATGCCTGCCGCTCCGCCCGGCGCCCGCTCCGGCACGCGTCTTCGTCCACGGACCCCGTCCACGCGCGCATCCGTCGCGGCCGTTGGCCTCGTCCTGGCCCTGACCTCGGTGGCACCCGTCGCGTTCGCCGCCCCGGCGCCCACCACGCCCACCACCACACCCGGAACGCTTTCCCCGGACCTGCTGGCGGCCATGGCCGCCGCAGACGCCAGGCAGACCAAGGAGAAGCCTGCGGCTGCGGCCGCCGACCGGGCGATCGCCCAGGCCAAGGCCACCGGCAAGCCCGTCCCCGTACCAGAACTGACGGACGAGTACAGCGAAACGGTCGCCACTCCCGAGGGCCACCTCTCCCGTTCCCAGCACGCCGACCAGCAACGCGTCAGGCAGCAGGACGGCATCTGGGCCGCTCTGGACCCCAAGCTCGTCGCCGACCCGACGGGCGGCTACCGCCCCCGGGCCGCCTCCTCCGGAGTCCACCTGTCCGGCGGCGGAAGCGGCCCCCTCGGCACGCTGACCAGCCCGGACGGCGAGAAGCTCGTCATCGACTCGCCGTTCCCGCTGACCAAACCGTCCCTCGACGACGACGGCGACGGCCTGATCTACCCCGATGTCGCCCCGGGCATCGACCTGAAGGCCACCGCCGACAAGTTCGGCGGCCTCAGCACCGTCCTGATCGTCAAGACCGCCGAAGCCGCCAACAGCCCGCTGCTGAAGAAGATCCGCTTCGGTACCACCGGTCAGGGCGTCACCGTCATGGACGACGGGTCCAACAACCTCACCGCCACCGGCAAGGACGGCAAGGTCCGCTGGCACGCCCCGGCCCCTCGGATGTGGGACAGCTCGGGCAGCACGGCCGGTACCGTCCCCGCAGCCCCTGCCGGCAAGTCCGCCGCGGCAGCGCAGGCCGCCCCGGCCGACGGCGACGGCGCGACCCAGGCCGGTGTTCCCGCCAAGTCGGACAAGCCCAGCAGCGCGGACGGGCCCGGCACGGGCGCCAGGGTCGCGACCATGCCGACCACGGCCTCCGGCGATGCCGTCGAGCTGACCACCGACGCCTCGGTGCTCGGCAAGGGCCAGGGCCCCTGGTTCATCGATCCCGGGTGGATCTACGACTCCCGCAGCGGCAACGCCTGGACCTGGACCCAGCAGGCGTACCCGAAGACGCCCCGCTACGGGCAGACCACCGCCTCCGACGGCCAGTACGCCCGCCCCGGCGTCGGGTACCAGGGGTACCAGGTCGACAAGGGGATCGAGCGGTCCTACTTCCAGATCGACACCCGCGGATTCGGCGGCACGGTCATCAACAAGGCCACCATGTCGGTCTGGGAGTACGAGTCCTCGGACTTCTCCTGCACCACCACCTACCCGGTGGACCTCTACTTCACCGGGCCGATCAACAACCAGACCACCTGGAACAACCCGCCCACCGTGGTGGGCGGCCGACTCGGCCGCGCCGACGTCGCCGGCTCCGGCGGCAGCGGCTGCTACGACAATCGCGAGTTCCAGTACGACGTCACCTCCGTCTACCGGGACCGCGCCGCCACCCACGACAACCTGACCTTCGGCGTGTTCGCCGGCGACGAGTCCAACAAGATGGCCTTCAAGCGCCTGACCTACAACCCGGTGGTGGTCGTCGAGTACGACCGCGCACCGGACACCCCGACCAACACCTACGTCTGGCCACCGCCGGGCACGGCGTCGCCGTGGGCCGAGAACCAGGGCTGCGACGGTTCCTCGGTCGGCTGGCTCGGCGCGGGCAGCAACTTCAACGGCGCGGTGTCACTGAACGCCACCGTGCACAGCCCGGTACAGAACTCGCTCTACTCGTGGTCGAAGATCTGGGACTACAACCTCCCGGGCGTGCCCGAGGTCGACTCCGGGAAGTCCGGTCTGGTGGGCAACGGAGGCAACGCCGCCTTCCAGGTGCGCTCCGACGTGATCAAGGACGGGCACGTCTACGGCTGGGGCTCCTTCGCCACCGACGACTTGACCTCGTCGGGATACGCCCCCGCGTGCCGCTTCGGGGTCGACCTGACTCCCCCGAGCCTGTCCGTCCCCGATGTCTACACCGCTCTTCCCGAGAGCTCGCTCGCCGACCACTTCCCGCCGTCCGGCAACGGACAGGTGACCAGGAAGAAGGCCTGGGAGTGGGGCATCGTCCCCTTCACCGCCGCCGACACCGCCCCCAACGGCGGCACGCCGTCGGGTGTCACGTGCGCCCGGTGGTCCTGGGACCCGCAGCTCTCCGGCGCCCAGTGGCAATGCGGATCCTCCCTCCCGCAGGGCGGCGTCAGCGTCCTGCCGGGCCGTTGGGGCACCAACATCGTGTACCTCCAGGTGATGGACAACGCCCGCAACGTCTCGCCGGTGGCCCAGTACGCCTTCTACGTCCCGTGGAACCCGGACGGCCCGCCGCCGGTCTTCGGCGACGTCACCGGTGACGGCGCGCCCGACATCGTCACCCCCGACCAGTCGGGCGACCTGCGCGCCTACGCCGTGGCCGGCAACCCGCTCGCCAAGAGCCCTGCCGTCTCCCTCGTCGCCAAGCGCGACGACTCACCCACCGGACAGGGCTGGGCCAACATCCAGTTCGCCCACCGCGGCACACTGACCGGCGGCAACAACATCGACGACATCGTCGCCCACGCCCCCGGCGACAAGGACCTCTACCTCTACGGGAATCCGGGCAACACCGGCTACTACGGCCGGGTCGACACGAGGTCGGTCCTCCCGAAGCCGAAGTGCGTCACGACGGCCAGCGAGGACTGCTCCTGGCTCACCGCCACCGGATACAACGCCACCGACTGGTCCAACACCCTCCGCGTGGCCGCACTCGGCGACCCGGCGAACACGGACCTCGACTACAAGCTGCAGTTCAAGAACAAGAGCGGCCTGCTCACCGTCGAGAGCACCGAGAACGGCACCGACGCCGCCCTCTGGTACTACCCCACGACCAAGCTCCAGACCCTCGGCAAGCCCGTCCGGCTCGCCGCCTCCGGGTGGAAGGACAAGGAGCTCATCGCCCCCGGCGACTGGGCCAAGCAGGGCCACCCCGGCCTGTGGGCCCGGAACCTGGAGGCAGCCGCGGACGGCGGCAAGGGCACTCTGCTCGCCTACACCTTCACCACCGGGACAGTGGTGTCCACCGACCGCAACGGCAGGCCCGTACTGGACACCAGTGGGAACACCGCCACCGTCCCGACGCTGGCCCAGATCTCCAACCCGGTCACGATCGGCTCCGTCTCCCCGGACACCTGGCCGACGCTCGGCTCGGACGGGGACCTCACCGGCAACGGCGCGGCCGGTCTCTGGGGCAAGCGCGGCAACGGTCAGATCGACATCTGGTGGGGCGCGCCCACCAACCCCGGCAGCCCCAACGCCGCCTTCACCTGGCAGGCCGGACCGACCCGGGCCGCGGACACCTCCGTGAACCCGCTCTGGTGGGCACTCGACGGCACCACCGCCGTCGACAGCAACGCCGCCAACGCGCTCTACCCGAGCACGTTCACCCGCACCACCGACCACAACGGCGCCGCGGGCAAGGCGACCGTCCTCGACGGCAACACCCTCTACCGCAGCACCAACCAGGCCGACATCGACACCGGCCAGAGCTACACAGTCGCCGCCTGGGTCAAGATCAACAACGCCAACGGCTACCAGACCGCCGTCTCCCTGACCGGCAACGAGCGCAGCCCGTTCTACCTGCAGTACTCCGCGACGTACGGCAAGTGGGCCTTCAACCTGCCCTCGTCGGACCAGCTCCGCCCCAGCACGTACTACGCGGCCGTCGACTCCGAGCAGCCCCAGATCGGCGCCTGGACCCACCTGGCCGGCACGTTCAACGCGGACACCCAGACCGCGACGCTGTACGTCAACGGCCGAGCGGCCGGAAGCGCGAAGGTCCCTGCGGGCTGGAAGGCCAACGGCAGTCTGAACATCGGCGGGGAGACCACCACCCGGTACCCCGGGCCTGACAGCCGCGTGAACGGCGCGGTCAGCGACGTCCGGATCTACCCGTACGCGTTCACCGACCAGCAGGCCAACACGCTCGCCACGGCCGGCTCCAGCGTCCAGATCCGGAGCGCCTACAACCCCGGCAGGTGCATCGACAGTTGGGGCGGTTCCATCGGCACGGCGGTCGCCTTCTACAACTGCTACAACGGCAACGCCCAGCACTTCAATCTGACCATCGACAACAAGGTCAAGGTCTCCGGCACCGACCGGTGCGTCGCCACCAACGACAAGCCGGCCGGCAACGGCACCAAGGTGTCCTTCCAGACCTGCACCGCCGACGACGCCCAGACCTGGGTCCGCCGCTACGACGGCACGCTCTACAACCCGATCTCCGACAAGTGCCTCGAACTGCCCGGCTGGGCGGACGCGAACGGCACCACACTCGGGGTCTGGTCCTGCACTGCCAGTGCAAACCAGCGTTGGCTGGTGCGCGCCCAGGCGGGCTGACCACCGGTGCCCACGGAAGTCTGAAATGACCAGGGCACCGAACCGCTCCGGCCTCCCCGAGTCCTGCTCGGGGAGGCCGCGGCCGTAGCGGCGGCGCCGGCCGGGCCCCCAGGGGGCCCGCTATACACCTGTGTGTATACATGGCCTGTATAGTCCCGGAGCATGTCACTCGGACAGCTGTTCCTCGGCTTGCTGGAGACCCAGCCCCGCCACGGATACGACATCAAACGCCTCCACGACGAGCACTTCGGGCGCGACCGCGGTCTGCACTACGGGCAGGTGTACGCGACGCTCTCCCGGCTGCTGAAGAACGGGCTGGTGGTGGTCGACGGTGTCGAGGCCGGCGACGGCCCGGAGCGCAAGCGGTACGCGATCACCGACGCCGGGGTCACCGACCTCGCCAACTGGCTCGCGCACCCGGAGAGCCCGCAGCCGTACCTGCAGAGCACGCTCTACCAGAAGGTCGTGCTCGCCCTCCTGACCGGCCGCTCGGGGGCCGACGTCCTGGACGCGCAGCGGGCCGAACACCTCAAGGAGATGCGGGAGCTGACCCGCCGCAAGCTCACCGGGGACCTCACCGACCAGCTGATCTGCGACCACGCCCTGTTCCACCTGGAAGCCGACCTGCGCTGGCTGGAGCTCACCGCCGCCCGCCTGGACGAACTCGCCGCCCGCATCACGGAGTCCCAGCGTTGACCATGCCCGAACCCCTGCTCGCCGCCCACGACCTGCACAAGAACTTCGGGCTCACCCCGGCGCTCGGCGGAGCCTCGCTCACCGTCGCGGCCGGCGAACTCGTCGCCGTGATGGGCCCGTCGGGCTCCGGCAAGTCCACCCTGCTGCACTGCCTCGCCGGGATCACCCGGCCCGACAGCGGCCGCCTCCGCTACCGGGAACGCGACCTCACCGCCTGCTCCGACGCCGAGCTGAGCGCCCTGCGGCGCACCGAGTTCGGCTTCCTGTTCCAGTTCGGCCAGCTCGTCCCGGAACTCTCCTGCCTGGAGAACGTCGCGCTCCCGCTGCGCCTCAACGGACTGCGCCGCCGGGCCGCCGAGGCCCGGGCCCGCGAATGGCTGGAGCGCCTGGAGGTGGACGACGTGGCCGCCAAGCGCCCCGGCGAGGTCTCCGGCGGCCAGGGCCAACGGGTCGGCGCCGCGCGGGCCCTGATCACCGGACCCAGGGCGGTCTTCGCCGACGAGCCGACCGGCGCGCTCGACTCCCTCAACGGCGAGCGGGTGATGAAGCTGCTCACCCTGGCCGCCCGGGAGACCGGCGCCGCCGTCGTCCTGGTCACCCACGAGGTCAGGGTCGCCGCCTACGCCGACCGCGAGATCGTCGTCCGCGACGGCCGCACCCGCGACCTGGCGGGCGCGATATGAGCAGTTCCACCACGAGCGGCCCCGGCGTGAGCAGCCCCGCCGCGAACACCCCCGCCGCCGACCGGGTCCGCTCGCCGTTCCTGGACCAGCTCGGCCTCGGCGTACGCCTGGCCCTCACCAACGGGCGGGACGGCTGGGGGCGGCTGCTGCTCACCGCCTGCGGCGTCGGCCTGGGGGTGGCCCTGCTGCTGTTCACCGCCTCCTTCCCCGGCATCGTCCAGCACCGCAACGAGCGCCTGTACGTGCAGAACGACACCTTCCGCGACGAGGACCTGCCCACGCCCGGCGACCGGACGGTCCTCATCGCCACCGCCGACACCACCTTCCGGGGCACCCCGATCCGTGGACGGGTCGTCCAGCCCGAGGGCCCGGACGCGGCGCTCCCGCCCGGAGTGGCCGCGTACCCGCCGCCGGGGCGGATGGTCGTCTCGCCCGCCCTGGCCGAGCTCCTGAAGGACCCGGCCAACCAGCTGCTGCGCGACCGCCTCCCCTACCCGGTGGTCGGCGGCATCGGCCCGGCCGGTCTGCTCGGCCCCGGCCAGGCCGGCTACCTGCTCGGCAGCGACCGGCTCTCGCTGGACGCCGGAGCCGACCGCATCACCTCGTACGGCCACTTCTCGCCGCCCAAGCCGATGGACCCCCGGCTGATCCTGCTCAACGCCGTCGGCCTGACCGTGATGCTCGCCCCGGTCGGCGTCTTCCTCGCCGCCGCCGCCCGCTTCGGCGGCGAACGGCGCGACCGCAGGCTCGCCGCGCTGCGCCTGGTCGGCGCGGACCGCCGGATGACCGCCCGGCTCGCCGCCGGGGAGTCCCTGGTCGGCGCGGTGCTGGGCCTGGTCGCGGGCGCGGCGCTGTTCCTGCTCGGCCGGCAGCTGACCGGCCACCTGCGGCTCGCGGGCTTCAGCTTCTACCCCGAGGACATCGCGCCGCACCCCGCCATCGCCGCCGCGATCGCCGTGGTCGTGCCGCTCCTCGGCGTCGGCGTGACCCTGCTGGCGATGCGCCGGGTCACCGTCGACCCGCTCGGCGTGGTCCGCCGGTCCGGTCCCGGCCGGCGCCGGATCGGGTGGCGGCTGGCGCTGCCGCTGGCCGGTCTCGCCCTGACGGCGCTCGCGCTGGCGCTGCCCACGCAGTACAACCCGTCCGGGATGGGGCGCACCGCCGTCTTCAACTCCGTTCAGGACACTCGCGGTTCACTGCTGGTCGCGGTCGGCGTGCTGCTGATGCTGGTGGGCGTCTGCACCCTGCTGCCCTGGCTGGTGGAGGCCGCCACCCGGCGCTCCGGCGGCGGCGTGTCCTGGCAACTCGCCATCCGAAGGCTCCAGTTGAGCTCGGGACCCGCCTCGGCCGCGGTCAGCGGCGTGGTCGTCGCCGTCGCCGGGGCGATCGCCCTGCAGACGCTCTTCCTCGGCGTCAGCGCGAGCTACGAGGGCCGCCCCGGCCCCCGCGCCGCGGTCGGGCCGTACCAGCAGTCGGTGTCCTTCCCCGGCGGCGGACCGCAGGCCGACCTGCTCGCCGACTCGCTGGCGCGCTCCCCCGGGGTGCAGGCCACCGCCGCCTACACCGAGTTCGCCCTGGAGACTCCCACCGCCAAGTCCTGGGAGCTGCCCGGCGTCCGGATCGCCGGCTGCGCCGTGCTGCGCGGTTTCGCCACCCTGCCCGACTGCAAGGACGGTGACGCCTTCGCCGTCCAGGGCCGGACCATCCGACCGGGCGGCGGCACGAGCACCGGAGCGAACACCGGAACGAGCACCGGAACGAACGACGGAACGAACACCGGAACGAACCGCGGCACGGACGCCGCCGCCGAGACCAGGCCCGGCACGACCGTCCACGCCGCCTACTTCCGCGGTGACGGCGAGCCGCCGTCCTGGCCGCTGCCCGCGGTGACGGCCACCGTCGAGCCCGTCGAAGGCGCCGACCCCAACGGGCGGCTCGGCTCCGGCCTGCTGCTCCTCACCCCGGCCGCCGCCCCGGCCGCCGCACTGCGCGGCCAGCCCGCGACCGTCCTGGTCGCGATGGCCCCCGGCCTGCCGGACCCGAAGGAGCAACTCGCGACCGCCGTCATGGCGATCGACCCGCAGGGCTTCGCCGGGTCCCCCCTCGACCGCGCCGTCGACCCGACCTACCTCGCCGTCAAACGCCTGCTCACCGCCGGCTCCGCCGTCACCCTGCTGCTGGTCGCCCTCAGCCTGCTGGTCGGCCAGTTGGAGCGGTTCCGGGAGCAGCGCCGCATCCTCGGCGTGCTGAACGCCGTCGGCACCCGCCGCCGGATCCTGGGCCTGTCGGTGCTGTGGCAGACCCTCGTCCCGATGGCCCTGGGCATGCCGCTGGCCACTGTCGGCGGCCTGCTGATGGGAGCCGTCCTGCAGTACACGGCGGGCCTGCCCTTCGCCCTCGACTGGGGCTCCATGCTGGCCATGTCCGCGATCGCCGCCGGCGCCGTCCTCCTCACGACCGCGCTCGGCCTGCCGCAGCTCCTGCGCCTGATGCGGCCCGGCGAACTGCGCTACGAGTAGCACCGGCCCCCGGGGGCCGTCCCGCCGAGCGACGGCGACGGCCCCCGGTGCCGGTGCCGGTCACAGGTCGTCGAGGGGTTCGTCCAGGACGCCCTCGCGGGCGATGATGTAGCCGAGGTGGCCGCGGCTGCGGCTGCCGAGGAGTTCGCTGGCCTTCTGGATGTGGCTGGAGACCGTACGGGTGCTCATGCCGAGGCGGGAGGCGATGGCCTCGTCGGTGTAGCCGTTGACCATCAGGCGCAGGACGTTCTGGCGGGTGCGGTCGGTGAGCAGTTGGGGGCGGTGGCGACCCTCCAGGTAGGTGACCGGTTCGGCGCGTTCCCACATCAACTCGTAGATCTTGAGCAGGTACTCGACCAGCGGTGGGAACTGGATGAGCATCGCGGCGGCCTCGCGGTCGGCCGCGGCCGGGACGAAGGCGGTGGAGCGGTCGCAGATGATCACCCGGTCGAACACCTCGTTCAGGGTGCGTATCCGGGCGCCCTGGGCGGTGACCTGCTCGATGTAGGCCAGCGTCGGGCCGTGCGCGCGCACGGTGTGCTGGTAGAGGGTGCGCTGGCGGACGCCGCGCCCGGCGAGGGCGAGGTCGCGCGGGAGGGCGTCCGCGAGGTGCTCGGGGCTGCGGCCGCCGCCGGGCTGGGCGGTGCGCAGTTCCTCGGTGCAGGCGGCGACGGCCTTCTCCAGCGCGGGGTTGATCTCCTCGCCCGTCAGGAGGCGGACCGGCAGCTGGGCCCGGCGCATGACGTCCTGGTAGGCGCGGTCGGCGGCGGTGAAGGCGGTGCGCAGCTCGGCGAGCCGCTCCTGGTGGCCCAGCACGGCGAGTTCGAGCGGCCGGGTCAGGCCGGTGGCCGCGATGTCGGGCGGGACAGGGGTCAGCCGCTCGCCGGAGCCGGGTACGGAGCGCAGCAGGCCCATCGCGAGAAGGCACTCGGGGGCGTCTCCGGCGGCGCAGCCCTCGGCCAGCGCCACCCGGTAGAACTCGATCCCCCGGTCACAGAGCTGCGGTGTCCCCATTCCCGCGCTGTTGTCCTGGGATAGGCACATCTGGGCATCCTTCCGGCTTCGGCATTGCGGTTTCACGAATGCCCGTACCGGCCACCGCCAGGCGTCTGAAATGGCAGGATGGAAATCACCTGTCGGTCGGAAGCCGTCCCCCCGGGCTCTGACTGCCGTGAGTGTACGCCCAAGTGGCGCGGAAATCAGCGGCCGACGGCGAAGCCGAGCGCGCCCGGAGGCGGGGGAGCCGACCGCGGCAGTGGCGGACCCGACCGTACCCGGCCGCGGTGACAGGCGGATGGCCGCCGTGTCGCGCCTGTCGCCCCGTCAGGGCGGCCGGGGCGGACGGTCGGCGGACGGAACGGCCGACAGACGGAGGGCACCCCTTGTTGCGAGCTGATCCCGGCCCGGCGGTCCCACCCGTGGACCTGGCCGAGCTGGTGGACCAGCGGCTGGTGCGGCAGCTGGCGGAGGCCGCCGCCGAGCAGGTCGGCTCCGGCGCGATCCGGCTGCTGGGCGACGGCGGGCTGTTCCAGACGCTCGCCAAGCAGCTGATCGAGCACGCCCTGGAACTCGAACTCCAGGAGCACCTGCGCGGGGCCGAACCCGGCACCGACCCCGGCGCCAACGTCCGCAACGGCGCCCGGGCCAGACGGCTGCTCACCGAGGTCGGCCCGGTCGAGGTGCGGGTGCCCCGGGACCGCCAGGGCAGCTTCACCCCCCGGGCCGTCCGCCCCCGGGCCCGCCGGCTGCCCGGCCTCGACCGGCTGGTCATCTCGCTCACCGCGCGCGGCCTCAGTTCGGGCGAGCTGGTGGCGCACCTGGCCGAGGTGTACGGCGTGGAGCTCAGCCGGGAGACCGTCTCCGCCATCACCGACCAGGTGCTCGACGAGCTCGACGAGCGGCGCCGGTGCCCGCTCGACCCCGTCTACCCGGTGGTCTTCCTCGACGCGGTGCGCAGCGGCCGCTCGGGCGGCCCGCTGGTGCACCTGGCGCTCGGGATCTCCACCGACGGCCGGCGCGAGGTCCTGGGCCTGTGGCCGGCCACGGACGGGGAGCACTGGCCGCAGGTGCTGGCCGAGCTCGCCGAGCGCGGGGTGCGCGAGGTCTGGGTGCTGGTCGGCGACACCGGCGGGGGCCTGGCCGAGGCGGTGGCCGCGCGGTGGCCGCGCACCGTGGTGCACGGCTCGATGGCCCACCTGTTGCACGCCGCGCTGCGGCACGCGCCCGGCGAGGACTGGGGTGCGCTCGCGCGGACGCTGCGCGAGATCTGTGCCGCGCCCACCGAGCGGGCGGCGATGGCGCGGCTGTCCCGGGCCGAGCGGGAGTGGGGTCCGGGCCACCGCGAGGTGTTCCGGGTGTGGCGGGCGGCCTGGCCGCTGCTCGCCGCCGGCTTCCGCTTCGGCCCCGAGGCGCGGCGTCTGCTCGCGGGCGGGGGCGCGCTGGAGCGGCTGCACGCCCGGCTGCGCCGGATCGAGCAGGCCTCGGGCCGGGTGCAGGACGAACGGGCCGCGCTCAAGCGCGCCTACCTGGCGACGATCGCCCTGGAGTCACCCGCCTCGGCGGGGCGGACGTGGACCGACGACTGGCCCGCCGTCCGCGAGGAACTGCGCCGGGGATCGCACTGCTGACGCTCCATCACCTTCCGCACTGACGCTCCGTAACCCCCGCCCCTGCGGCAGCTTCGGCAGCTTCCGGAGGCCGGGGCCGGGGCCTCCCTCGCCGACGCGCCGGGGGAGTGGTTTGACCGAAACCCTCGCCAGTGACCGGTTCCCACCACTGATCTGACAGTGCCAGGCGCTCTTTGGATCAGATCTGTCTGTTTTTGACATGGTCTGTTCGGGCTTCCGGTTCCCGCAATGCGTGTTCCCGATCATGGCCAGAGCTTCCACCCCCGTTTGAGCCTCGGCAGGATGAATTTCCGAGCGAAGAGGGCCGACCGCCCCCTCGGAAAAAGGAATTAACGATGAAGAATCTTGCCGTTCGCATTCACCATATGCTCGGGATTCTCGCCGTTCTGCTGGTCGCCGGACTGGGCGTCCAGAGCAGCGCCGACCCACACTCGCCCCTGGCCGCCGCCGCCCTCGTCTCGGCGCCCAACGCCGACTCCGGCTGGGGTCCGTGAGCCGCGCTCCGGCGTAATTCCCCCCTCCCCGAAATTTCTCCGAACAAAGAGGAAACCGACGATGGCGAACCCGTTCGAGGACCCCGACGCCAGCTACCTCGTCCTGGTGAACGACGAGGGCCAGCACTCGCTGTGGCCGGCCTTCAGCCCGGTGCCCGACGGCTGGCAGCAGGCCTTCGGCGCCGCCGGCCGACAGGACTGCCTCGACTACGTCGAACAGCACTGGCAGGACCTGCGGCCGAAGAGCCTGCTCGCCCAGCAGTCCGGCCACTGACCGCAGCAGCCCAGCGCCGAAACCGCACCACCGCACCACCAAAACAGCCAGAACCGCCAGAACCGCCAGAACCACGCCACCGCACCGCCGCTCCATCGACCGCCCGGGCCGACCGCCCCGAAGGTCACCGAGCAAGCCGTTCCCGCCACCGCGGGGGCCAGCCGTACGAGGGAGAGAGCCACATGTCCGGGGTCCAGCAGACGCACAGAGCCGACCAGCGGCCGACCCTGACCGCGCTGGTCGACGCCCAGACGTCCCGCACCCCGCAGGCCCCCGCCCTGTACGCCGAGGGCACCACCCTCACGTACGCCGAGCTGGACGCCCGCGCCAACCGGCTGGCCCGGGTGCTCGCCGCCCGCGGCCTGGGCACCGAGGACATCGTCGCGCTCGCCCTGCCGAAGTCCCCCGAGGCCGTCGCCGCGATCCTCGCCGTGGCCAAGACCGGCGCCGCCTGGCTGCCCGCCGACCCGGCCTACCCCGCCGAGCGGCTGCGCCACATGCTGACCGACTCCCGCGCCGCCCTGGTGCTCACCACCGCCGAGGCCGCCGCCCAGTTGCCCGAGACCGGCGCCCCCCGGCTGCTGCTCGACGACCCCGGGCACCTCGCCGAGCTGGCCGCCCAGGCCGGCACCCCCTTCACCGCCGCCGAGCGGGTGCGGCCGCTGAGCGCCGGGAACACCGCGTACGTGATCTACACCTCCGGCTCCACCGGTGTGCCCAAGGGTGTGGCCGTCACCCACACCGGGCTGCCCAGCATGATCGACACGCAGGTCGCCGCCACCGGGGTCGGCCCCGGCAGCCGGGTGCTCCAGGCCGCCTCGCTCAGCTTCGACGTCTCCGTCTCCGACCTGGCCGTGGCGCTCTCCACCGGCGCCGCCCTGGTGCTCCCCCGCGAGCAGAGCCAGCTGGTCGGCGAGCCGCTGGCCGCGCTGATCGAGCAGTACGGCGTCACCCACGCCGACATCGCCACCGCGATGGCGGCCACCCTGCCGGACGTGCCGCTGCCCTCCCTGCGCACCCTGATCGGCGGCGGCGAGGCCATCCCGCGCGAACTGGCCGCCCGCTGCGGCCGCGACCGCCTGATGCTCAACAGCTACGGCCCGACCGAGACCACCGTCATCGTCACCATGAGCGAGCCGCTCACCGGCGAGGAGCAGCCCCCGATCGGCCACCCCTGCCAGGACGTGCGCATCCACGTGCTGGACGAGCGGCTGCGCCCGGTCGAGCCGGGCACCGTGGGCGAGCTGTACGTCTCCGGCCCGCACCTGGCCCGGGGCTACCTCGGGCGCCCCGGCCTGACCGCCGAGCGCTTCGTCGCCTGCCCCTTCGGCGAGCCCGGCGACCGGATGTACCGCACCGGCGACCTCGGCAGCCAACGGCCGGACGGGCAGCTGGACTTCGTCGGCCGGGCCGACGACCAGGTGAAGATCCGCGGCTTCCGGGTGGAGCTCGGCGAGGTCGAGCAGGCCCTCTCCGCCCACCCCGAGGTGCGCCAGGCCGTGGTGCTGGTCCGCGAGGACCGCCCGGGCGAGCGCCGCCTGGTCGGCTACACCGTCGGCGCCGCCGACCCGGCCGAGCTGCGCGCGTACTGCGCCGAGCGGCTGCCCGACCACATGGTGCCCACCGTCGTGGTGCTCGACCGGCTGCCGCTCACGCCCAACGGCAAGGTGGACAAGCGCGCCCTGCCGGCGCCGGTCTTCGCCGCCGCCGAGGAGGGCGGCCGGGCCCCCGCCGGGGAACTGGAGCACACCCTCGCCCGGCTCTTCGCCGAGGTGCTGGGCCTGCCCGCGGTGGGCGTCACGGACTCCTTCTTCGAGCTCGGCGGCGACTCCATCGTGGCCATCCGGCTCGTCTCCCGGGCCCGGCACGCCGGGCTGCAGCTCACCCCCCGCGAGGTGTTCCTCTCGCCGACCGTCGAGGCGCTGGCCCGGATCGCCCGACCGCTGGAGGGGCCGGTCGTCGCCGAACCCGCCGGGGCCGGCCTCGGCGAGGTGCCGCCGACGCCCATCGTGCACTGGCTGGCCGCGCAGCACGGCGCCGTCGAGAGCTTCTACCAGTCCACCCTGCTCACCCTCCCCGCCGGGAGCGGGCCCGAGCACGTGGCCACGGCCCTCCAGGCGCTGCTCGACCACCACGACGTCTTCCGCGCCCGCACCTCCCCGCTCGCCGAGCGCCCCTGGACGCTGCACGTCCCCGCCCCCGGCGCCGTCCCCGCCGGGGCCGCGCTGCGGCACGTCGCGGGCCCGGCCACCGAGGAGGCGCTGCGCGCCGAGACCGAGGCCGCCCGCGGGCGCCTCTCGCCCGAGGACGGCCGGATGCTCCAGGCCGTCCGGTTCGACGCCGGGCCGGGCCTGCCCTCGCAGCTCCTGCTCGTGATCCACCACCTGGCGGTGGACGGCGTCACCTGGCGCATCGTCGAGGAGGACCTGCTCGCCGCGCTCGCCGCCGTCCGCGAGGGCCGGGCCGTGGCGCTGGCGCCGGTGCCCACCTCCTTCCGCCGCTGGGCCCAGCGGCTCACCGCCGAGGCCGGGACCGACCGCCGGGCCGCCGAACTCCCGCTCTGGGAGGCCGCCCTGGCCACCCCGGACCCGCTGCTCGGCGCGCGCCCGCTCGACCCGGCCCGGGACACCTACGCCACCGAGGGCGTCCTGCGGCTCGTACTGCCCGCCGAGACCACCCAGGCGCTGCTGACCCGGGTCACGGCCGCCTACCACGCGCAGGTCAACGACGTGCTGCTGACCGCGCTGGCGCTCGCCCTCGGCCACTGGCGCGGCGCGGCGACCACCGGTCCGGACGGCGCCGTGCTGGTGACCGCCGAGGGCCACGGCCGCGAGGAGGTCGTCGACGGCGTCGACCTGCACCGCACCGCCGGCTGGTTCACCTCCCTCTACCCCGTCCGGCTCGCCCCCGGGGCGCTGCCCTGGTCCGAGGTCACCGCGGCCGGCCCCGGGCTCGGCCGGGCCCTCGGCCGGGTCAAGGAGCAGCTGCGCGCCGTCCCGGACAACGGCATCGGCTACGGCCTGCTGCGCCACCTCAACCCGGCCACCGCCGCCGTACTGGAGGGGTACACCGATCCGCAGGTCGAGTTCAACTACCTGGGCCGCTTCGCGCCGGAGGGCGTCACCGCCGAGGACGTGCTCGCCGGCACCGAGGCGATGAGCGAGGGCGCCGCGACCGGCCTCGCGCTCGGCCGGGTGCTCGGCCTGGACGCCACCACCGTCGACACCCCGCAGGGCCCGCTGCTGGTCGCCCAGTGGTCCTACGCCACCGGGCTGCTCGCCGAGGAGCGCGTGGCCGCGCTCGCCGAGGCGTGGTTCACCGCGCTGCGCGCGCTCGCCGAGCACGCCGACCGGCCGGACGCGGGCGGACACACCCCCTCCGACTTCCCGCTCGTCACGCTCGGCCAGTCCGAACTGGACCAGCTCGCCGGACACCACGCCCCCGCCCGCCTGGTGGACGTCTGGCCCACCTCGCCGCTCCAGCAGGGCATGGCCTTCCACGCGGCGTACGACACCGACGGCGCCGACGTCTACACCTCCGTCTGCACCTTCGACCTCACCGGCCCGGTGGACGCCGACCGGCTGCGCGCCGCCGCCGAGGCGCTGCTGCTGCGCCACCCCAACCTCAAGGCCGGCTTCCACCAGCGCCCCGACGGCCCGCCCGTGCAGGCCGTACCGGACGGCGTCGAACTGCCCTTCACCGCCATCGACCTGACGGCGCACGCCGACCCGAAGGCCGAGGCCGCGCGGATCGCCGCCGCCGAGTACGGCCGCCGCTTCGACCTCGCCCGGCCGCCGCTGCTGCGCTACACCCTGCTCACCCTCGCCCCCGGGCGCCACCAGCTGATCGCCGCCGCGCACCACATCCTGCTGGACGGCTGGTCCACCCCGCTGTTCGCCGAGGAGCTGTGGGGCCTGTACTTCCAGCAGCCGATGCCCCCGGCCGCCCCCTACCGCGAGTACCTGCGCTGGCTCACCCGGCGCGACGGCGCCGCCGCCCGCGCCGTCTGGACCCAGGCCCTGGCGGGCGCCGACGAGCCCACCCTGCTGGCCCCCGGCCGCTCCGCCGCCGCCCCGCAGCTGCCGCTGCGCCTGCACACCGGCCTCACCCCGGCGGCCACCGAGGCGCTGGCCCGCACCGCCCGCCGCTACGGCGTCACCCTCAACACCCTTGTCCAGGCCGCCTGGGGCGTGCTGCTGGCCCGGCTCACCGGGCGCGAGGACGTGCTCTTCGGCACCACCGTCTCCGGCCGGCCGCACGACCTGCCGGGCGTGGAGCGGATGGTGGGCCTGCTCATCAACACCGTGCCGGTGCGCGTCACCCTCGACCCGGCCGAGAGCTGGGGGCAGCTGCTGCTGCGCCTCCAGCACGAGCAGTCCGCACTGCTGGACCACCAGCACCTCAGCCTCACCGAGATCCAGCAACTCGCCGGAGTGGGCAGCCTGTTCGACACCGTCACGGTGTACGGCAACTACCCGGACCCGTCCGCCCTGGACGAGGCCGACCCGAGCGGCGCCACCCACGTCACCCTGGTCGAGGACGTCGACAGCGCGCACTACCCGCTGCTGCTGGCCCTCACCCCGGGCGACGGCCTCCAACTGCGCCTGGACCACCGGCCCGACGCCTTCACCCCCGCCGAGGCGCGCACCCTGCTGGACCGCTTCCTCGCCCTGCTCGACCGGATCGTCGCCGACCCGGCCGAACTCGTCGGTGCCGTCCAGGTGTTGACCGAGGAGGAGCGCGAGCGGCTGCTGACCGGCGGGGCCGGCGCCACCGCGCCACTGCCGGAGGCCGCACTGCCCGAGCTGTTCGAGGCGCGGGCCGCCGCGACGCCCGACGCGGTCGCGCTCACCGCCGACGACGTCGAGCTGACCTACGCCGAACTCAACGCGCGGGCCAACGGGTTGGCCGTTCGGCTGGTCGAGGCCGGGGTCCGCCCGGAGACCCCCGTCGCGCTGCTGATGGAGCGCTCGGCCGCCCTGGTGGTGGCGATCCTGGCCGTGCTCAAGGCCGGCGGCGCCTTCGTGCCGCTGGACGGCGCGCAGCCGGCCGAGCGCCTGCGGGCCGTCCTCGCGGACTCCGGGGCCCGGCTGGCGCTGGCCGACACCGCCCACCGGGCGCACACCGCGCTGACCGGACTGGACGTGCTCGACCCCGAGGGCGCACGAGACCCGGAGGGCGACGACACCGCCGGGAACCTCGGACTCCCCTTGAGCGCCGACCAGTTGGCGTACGTGATGCACACCTCCGGCTCGACCGGCGTGCCCAAGGGCATCGGCGTCACCCACCGGTCCGTGGTCGACCTCGCGCTCGGCGGGGCGTTCGCGGGCGGCGGCCACGAGCGCGTCCTGCTGCACTCCCCCGTCGCCTTCGACGCCTCCACCTACGAGCTCTGGGTGCCGCTGCTCTCGGGCGGCCGCGTGGTGGTCGCCCCCGCCGGGCGGCTCGGCGTCGCCGAGCTGGCGACCGCGATCGGCCGGGGGCAGGTCGGCGCCGCCTGGATGACGGTCGGGCTCTTCAACGTGCTGGCCGCCGAGGCCCCGGAGACCTTCGCCGGGCTGCGCGAGGTGTGGACGGGCGGGGACATCGTCTCGCCGGCCGCCATCCGGCGGGTGCTGGAGCACTGCCCCGGCCTGCGGGTGGTGAACGGCTACGGACCGACGGAGACCACGACCTTCGCGACCCGCCACCCGATGGCCACCGCCGCCGAGGTCCCGGCCGCCGTACCGATCGGGCGGCCGCTGCCCAACACCCGGGTGTACGCGCTGGACGCCGGGCTGCGCCCGGTCCCCGTCGGCGTCGCCGGTGAGCTGTACGTCGCGGGCGCCGGGCTGGCCCGGGGCTACGTCGGCCGCGCCGGCCTGACCGCCGAGCGCTTCGTGGCCTGCCCCTTCGGCGAGCCCGGCGGCCGGATGTACCGCACCGGCGACGTGGTGCGCTGGACCACCACGGGCGAACTGGAGTTCGTCGGCCGCGCCGACGACCAGGTCAAGCTGCGCGGCTTCCGGATCGAACTCGGCGAGGTGGAGGCCGCGTTCACCGCCCACCCGGCCGTCGGCCAGGCCGTCGCCGTGGTCCGCCAGGACCAGCCGGGCGACAAACGCCTGGTCGCCTACGTCACGGGCCCCGTCCGGCCCGACGAACTGCGCGCCTTCGTCGCCGACCGCCTGCCCGGCTACATGGCGCCCGCCGCGATCGTCACCCTCGACGCGCTGCCCGTCACCCCCAACGGCAAGGTCGACCGCCGCGCCCTGCCCGCCCCCGACTACAGCGGCGCCGCCGCCGGCCGGGCCCCGCGCACCGAAACCGAGCAGGCGCTCTGCGAACTCTTCGCCGAGGTCCTCGGGTTGGCCTCGGTCGGCATCGACGACAGCTTCTTCGACCTGGGCGGCCACTCGCTGCTCGCCACCAAGCTGGTCAGCCGCGTCCGCACCGCCCTCGGCACGGAGCTGCCGATCCGCGCGCTCTTCGACCACCCGACGGTGGCCGCCCTGGCCGCCGCCCTGCCCGCCTCCGGCGCGGCCCGCCCGGCCCTGCGGCCCGCCGCCCGACCGGAGCGCGTCCCGCTGTCCTCCGCGCAGCAACGCCTGTGGTTCATCGAGCAGTTCGAGGGCCCGAGCGCGCTCTACAACACGCCCGTCGCCCTCCGACTGACCGGCGCCCTCGACCGCCCCGCGCTGGAAGGCGCGCTGCGGGACGTGGTGGCCCGGCACGAGGTGCTGCGCACCGTCTTCCCGACCACCGACGGCCAGCCGCACCAACTGGTCGCCGAGGCCCCCGAGTCGATCCTGCGGACCATACCCGTGGCCACCGAGGAGGCGCTCCGGGACGCACTGGCCGAGGCCGGCGGGGCGGTCTTCGACCTCGCCCACGACCTGCCCGTCCGCGCGACGCTGCTCTCCCTCCCGCACGACGAACACGTCCTGCTCGTCCTGATGCACCACATCGCCACCGACGGCTGGTCCGTCGCCCCGCTCCTGCGCGACCTCGCCACCGCCTACCAGGCCCGACTGGCCGGCACCGCACCGCAGTGGCAGCCGATGCCGGTGCAGTACGCCGACTACGCCCTCTGGCAGCACGAACTCCTCGGCACCCCCCAGCAGCCCACCACCCTGCTCACCGAACAACTCGACTACTGGCAGCAGGCGTTGTCCGGCCTCCCGGAGGAACTGGCGCTCCCCTACGACCGGCCGCGACCGGCCGCGCCCAGCCACCGGGGCGGTTCCGCCGAGTTCGAGGTCGGCGCCGAACTGCACACCGCCCTGGCCGAGTTGGCGGGCCGGCAGAACGCCAGCCTCTTCATGGCCCTGCAAGCCGCCGTCGCCACCCTCTACACCCGCCTCGGCGCGGGCACCGACCTCCCGCTCGGCACCCCCGTCGCCGGACGCACCGACGAAGCCCTCGACGACCTGGTCGGCTTCTTCGTCAACACCCTGCTGCTGCGCACCGACACCAGCGGCAACCCCACCTTCCGGGAACTGCTGGACCGCGTCCGCCGCACCGACCTCGACGCCTACGACCACCAGGACATCCCCTTCGAGCGCCTGGTCGAACACCTCAACCCCCCGCGCACCACCCGCCACCCCCTCTTCCAGTCGCTGATCGCCCTGGAGAGCGGCCCGGCGGTGCCCGCCGCCTTCGGCGACCTGGCCTGCGCGGACCACCCCTTCGAGCTGGACGTGGCCAAGTTCGACCTGTCCTTCCGCTTCACCGAACAGGGCTCCCAGGCGGGCCTGTCGGTGGCGGTCGAGTACGCGGCCGACCTCTTCGACCACGCCACCGTCACCGCCCTCGCCGAGCGGCTGCTCCGCGTCCTGCGCGCCGTCGCCGCCGACCCGGACGCCCCGATCGGCAGCATCGAGATCCTCGACCCGGCCGAACGCGAGCACCTGCTCACCGGCTGGAACGGACCGGCGGCGCCGGTGCCCGAGGCCACCCTGCCGCAGCTGTTCGAGGCCCAGGCCGCCGCCACCCCCGACGCCCCCGCCCTGATCACCGGCGCCGAACAGCTCAGCTACGCCGAACTCGACTCCCGGGCCGAACACTTGGCGGCCCACCTCGCCGAGGCGGGCGTCGGCGCCGACACCCCGGTGATCCTCCTGATGGACCGCTCCGCCGACCTGGTGACGGCGATCCTGGCGGTGGCCAAGGCCGGCGGCACCTACGTCCCGCTGGACGACCGGCACCCGGCCGAGCGGCTGCGGCAGATCACCGCCGAGACGCGGGCGGCGCTCGTCCTGGTCGATCCCGCGCACCAGGGCCACCCGCTGGCCACCGACGCCCCCTGCCCCGTCCTGCCGCTCACCGAGGGCTGGTTCGACGGCCCGCGCAGGCGGCGCGCCCAGCCCGCCGGGCTCCACCCGGAGCAGCTCGCGTACGTGATGTTCACCTCCGGATCCACCGGGGTGCCCAAGGGCATCGCCATCACCCACCGGGACGTGGTGCAGCTCGCGACGGACCCGTGCTGGCACCACCCCGACGGGCTGCGGGTGCTCTTCCACGCGCCGCACGCCTTCGACGCCTCGACCTACGAACTGTGGGCGCCGCTGCTCTCCGGCGGCCAGGTGGTCGTCGCGCCGCAGGGCGACCTGGACGCCTCCGCCATCCGCGAGCTGGTCCGGGCGCACGGTCTCACCCACGTGCACGTCACCGCCGGGCTGTTCCGCGTCATCGCGGAGGAGGACCCGGGCATCTTCACCGGTGTGCGCGAGGTGCTGACCGGTGGGGACGTCGTCTCCGCCCCGGCCGTCCGCCGGGTGCTGGAGGCCGTCCCGGGCATCGCGGTGCGAGCGCTTTACGGGCCGACCGAGACGACCCTGTGCGCGACCCAGTTCCCGATGCCGACCGCCTCGGCGGTCCCGAACGTGGTGCCGATCGGCCGTCCGCTGGCCAACACCCGGACGTACGTGCTCGACACCGCACTGCAGCCCGTACCCGCCGGCGTGGCAGGCGAGCTGTACATCGCCGGCGCCGGACTCGCCCGCGGCTACACCGGCCGCCCCTCCCTCACCGCCGAACGCTTCGTCGCCTGCCCGTTCATCACCGGCGAGCGGATGTACCGCACCGGCGACCTCGCCCGCTGGACCACCGACGGCATCCTGGAATTCCTCGGCCGCGCCGACGACCAGGTCAAGATCCGCGGCTTCCGCATCGAACTCGGCGAAGTCGAAACCGCGTTCACCACCCACCCCGCCGTCGGCCAAGCCCTCGCCCACGTCCGCGAAGACCAGCCCGGCGACAAACGCCTCGTCGTCTACACCACCACTTCGACAGACAGTGTCACTCCGGGCGAACTGCGTGCCGCCGTCGCCGAAGCCCTCCCCAGCTACATGCTCCCCGCCGCCGTCGTCATCCTCGACACCCTCCCCGTCACCGCCAACGGCAAAGTCGACCGCCGCGCCCTCCCCGCCCCCGACTACACCGGCACCACCGAAGGCCGCGCCCCCCGCAACACCACCGAACAAACCCTCTGCGCGCTCTTCGCCGACGTCCTCGGACTCACCACCGTCACCATCGACGACCGCTTCTTCGACCTCGGCGGCCACTCCCTCCTCGCCACCAAACTGGTCAGCCGCATCCGCGCCGCCCTCGGTACGGAGCTGCCGATCCGCACCCTGTTCGACGCCCCCACGGTCGCCGCCCTGGCCGCCGTCCTGCCCGAGCGCGAACAGAAGGCCACGCCGAAGAAGGCCCGCCCGGCCCTGCGGCCGATGCGCCGCCCAGGCAGTCCGGCCTGACCTGCCGCCCACCTCGCGGCCCCGTCCACCGCAGGACGCGCGCCCGCCGCCGGCCCGGCCGGCGGCGCGGCCCGCCGCGTCCCGCGACCGCCGAACCCCACCAGCCACACCAGCCCCAGCAGTCACAGCACCCGTAAGTCGCCAGTCGGAGGCAGACCTTGATCCCGTTGTCGTTCGCCCAGCAGCGGCTCTGGTTCATCGAGCAGTTCGAGGGCCCGAGCGCCCTCTACAACACGCCGTTCGCCCTCCGGCTGACCGGCGAGCTCGACGCCGCCGCCCTCGAAGGCGCGCTGTGGGACGTGGTGGCCCGGCACGAGGTGCTGCGCACCGTCTTCCCGACCACCGACGGCCAGCCCCACCAGCACATCCTCGACCAGGGGCGCCCGCCGCTGCACCGGGTGCCGGTGGCCGACGAGGCCGAGCTGTCCGAGCGGCTGCGCGCGGACGCCGGGCAGGTCTTCGACCTCGCCGCCGATCTCCCCGTCCGCGCCTGGCTGTACGCCCTCCCCTCGCCGGGCGAGCACGTCCTGCTGCTGCTGACGCACCACATCGCCAGCGACGGCTGGTCCGTCGCCCCGCTCTTCGGCGACCTCGCCACCGCCTACGAGGCCCGGCTCGCCGGCACCGAGCCGCAGTGGGAGCCGCTGCCGGTGCAGTACGCCGACTACACCCTCTGGCAGCGCGAGCTGCTCGGCGAGGAGGACGACCCCGAGAGCGTCGTCTCCCTGCAACTCACCTACTGGCAGCAGGCGTTGTCCGGCCTCCCCGAGGAGCTTGCGCTCCCGTACGACCGCCCCCGCCCGACCGCGCCCACCCGCCGGGGCGGCGCCGCGGAGCTGGAACTCGACGTCGAACTGCACACCGCGCTGGCCGAGTTGGCCGGCACGCAGAACGCCAGCCTCTTCATGGCCCTGCAAGCCGCCGTCGCCGCCCTCTACACCCGCCTCGGTACGGGCACCGACCTGCCGATCGGCACCGTCGTCGCCGGGCGCACCGACGAAGCCCTCGACGACCTGGTCGGCTTCTTCGTCAACACCCTGCTGCTGCGCACCGACACCAGCGGCAACCCGAGCTTCCGGGAACTGCTGGACCGCGTCCGCCGCACCGACCTCGACGCCTACGACCACCAGGACATCCCCTTCGAGCGCCTGGTCGAACACCTCAACCCCACCCGCACCGCCGGCCACCCCCTCTTCCAGTCGCTCGTCACCCTGAACACGGAGCGGGCCGGCGATCTCGCCTTCGGCCCGGTGACGGCCCGGCCGGTCGAGGCCGGCGAGGCCCAGGCCCAGTTCGACCTGAACTTCAACTTCGTCGAGCACCTCACGGCGGACGGCGACTGCCTCGGCGTCCGCGGCGCCGTCGACTACGCGGCCGACCTCTTCGACCACGCCACCGCGACCGCCCTCGCCGAGCGGCTGCTGCGCATCCTGCGCGCCGTCGCCGCCGACCCGGACGCCCCGATCGGCAGCATCGAGATCCTCGACCCGGCCGAACGCGAGCACCTGCTCACCGGCTGGAACGGACCGACGGCCCCGGTGCCCGACACCAGCCTGCCCCGGCTGTTCGAGGCCCAGGCCGCCGCCACCCCCGACGCCCCCGCCCTGATCACCGACGCCGAACAGCTCAGCTACGCCGAGCTGAACGGCCGCGCCAACCGCCTCGCCGCCCTGCTGCTGGCGCGCGGCCTGACCGCCGAGCAGCCGGTGGCGGTGCTGATGGAGCGCTCCGCCGGGCTGCTCACGGCCGTCCTCGCGATCGCCAAGGCGGGCGGCACGTACGTCCCGCTGGACGACCGCTACCCGCTGGACCGGCTCCAGCACATCCTCACCGACACCCGCACCGGCCTGCTGCTCACCGACCCGGCCCACCACGGGCACCCGGTCCTCGCCACCGGCGGCTTCACCACCGTCGAGGTCACCGACGCGCTGCTCGCCATGGCCCCCGAGGCGGGCGACCCGGCCGTGCCCGTGCACCCCGGCCAGCTGGTCTACGTGATGTACACCTCGGGCTCGACCGGCCTGCCCAAGGGCGTCGCCGTCACCCACCGCAACGTGGTGGACCTGCTGGGCAACCAGCACTTCCGCACGGGCCACCACGAGCGCGTCCTGCTGCACTCGCCCACCGCCTTCGACGCCTCCACCACCGAGATCTGGGCGCCGCTCGTCACCGGCGGGGCGATCGTGCTGGCCGAGCCCGGCGAGCTGGACATCCGGCGCCTCGCCGAGACCATCACCACCCACCGGGTGACCCTGGTCCAGGCGCCGTCGGGCCTGCTGCGGCTGATGGCCGAAGAGACGCCGGAGGCCTTCCGGGCCGTCCGGCAGGTGTGGACCGGCGGCGACGTCGTCCCGCCCGAGGCCGTCCGCCGGCTGTTCCAGGCGTGCCCGGACACCTCCGTCGTCGCGGTCTACGCGCCCACCGAGACGACGGCCATCAAGACCACCTTCACCATGACCCCCTCCTCAGCAGTCCCGAACGTGGTGCCGATCGGCCGCCCGCTGGCCAACACCCGGACGTACGTACTCGACACCGCACTGCAGCCCGTACCAGCCGGCGTGGCAGGCGAGCTGTACATCGCCGGCGCCGGACTCGCCCGCGGCTACACCGGCCGCCCCTCCCTCACCGCCGAACGCTTCGTCGCCTGCCCGTTCATCGCCGGTGAGCGGATGTACCGCACCGGCGACCTCGCCCGCTGGACCACCGACGGCATCCTGGAATTCCTCGGCCGCGCCGACGACCAGGTCAAGATCCGCGGCTTCCGCATCGAACTCGGCGAAGTCGAAACCGCGTTCACCGCCCACCCCGCCGTCGGCCAAGCCCTCGCCCACGTCCGCGAAGACCAGCCCGGCGACAAACGCCTCGTCGTCTACACCACCCTCGCCAGCACAGGCGCGGACACCGTCACCGCCGGCGAACTGCGCGCAGCTGTCACCGACACCCTCCCCAGCTACATGCTCCCCGCCGCCGTCGTCATCCTCGACACCCTCCCCGTCACCGCCAACGGCAAAGTCGACCGCCGCGCCCTCCCCGCCCCCGACTACACCGGCACCACCGAAGGCCGCGCCCCCCGCAACACCACCGAACAAACCCTCTGCGAACTCTTCGCCGACGTCCTCGGGTTGACCACCGTCACCATCGACGACCGCTTCTTCGACCTCGGCGGCCACTCCCTCCTCGCCACCAAACTGGTCAGCCGCATCCGCGCCGCCCTCAGCACCGAACTGCCCATCCGGGCCCTGTTCGACGCTCCCACGGTGGCCGCCCTGGCCGCCGTCCTACCCGCCTCCGGCGCGGCCCGCCCGGCCCTGCGGCCCGTCGACCGGCCCGAGCGCATCCCGCTCTCGCCGGCGCAGCAACGCCTGTGGTTCATCGAGCAGTTCGAGGGCCCGAGCGCGCTCTACAACACCCCGTGCGCGGTGCGCCTGACCGGCCGGGTCGACGCCCCCGCCCTCCATGCCGCGCTGACGGACGTCCTCGACCGCCACGAGGTGCTGCGCACCGTCTACCCGACCACCGACGGCCAGCCCCACCAGCTGATCGTCGAGCGCACCGAACTCCCGCTGCACACCGTGTCGGTGGCCACCGAGGCCGAGCTCCAGGCCGCCCTGACCGAGGCCGGCGGGCAGGTCTTCGACCTCGCCCACGACCTGCCCGTCCGCGCGACGCTGCTCTCCCTCCCGCACGACGAACACGTCCTGCTCGTCCTCATGCACCACATCGCCACCGACGGCTGGTCCGTCGCCCCCCTCCTGCGCGACCTCGCCACCGCCTACGAAGCCCGCCTCGCCGGCACCGCACCGCAGTGGCAGCCGCTCCCCGTGCAGTACGCCGACTACGCCCTCTGGCAGCACGAACTCCTCGGCACCCCGCAGCAGCCCACCACCCTGCTCACCGAACAACTCGCCCACTGGCAGCAGACGTTGTCCGGCCTCCCCGAAGAGCTTGCGCTCCCCTACGACCGCCCCCGCCCGACCGCGCCCACCCGCCGGGGCGCGGCGGTGGAACTGCACCTGGACGGCGAACTCCACGGCGCCCTGGTCGAGTTGGCGCAGCAGAGCCGGGCCAGCGTGTTCATGGTGATGCAGGCGGCACTCGCCACCACGCTGGGCCGCCTGGGCGCGGGCACCGACCTGCCGATCGGCACCGTCGTCGCCGGGCGCACCGACGAAGCCCTCGACGACCTGGTCGGCTTCTTCGTCAACACCCTGGTGCTGCGCACCGACACGTCCGGCGACCCGAGCTTCCGGGAGCTGCTGGAGCGCGTCCGGATCGGCACCCTGGACGCCTTCGGGCACCAGGACGTGCCCTTCGAGCGCCTGGTCGAGCTGCTCAACCCGGCGCGCTCGACGGCCCGGCACCCGCTCTGCCAGGTGATGCTGACCTCGGGCGGCGACGCCGGACAGATCCGCCTCGGCGGCCTGCCGGGCCGGGTCGAGGCACTGGATTCGGACCTCGCCAAGTTCGACCTGACCTTCGCCTTCGGCGAGACCTTCGACCGCGACGGCGCCCCCGCCGGGCTGGATCTGTCGGTCGAGTACGCCGTCGACCTGTTCGACCGGGCCACGGCGGCGGCGACGGCCGCGCGGTTCGAGCGCGCCCTGCGCGCGGTGCTGGCCGACCCGGACCAGCGGGTGGGCCAGGTGGAGATCCTGGCCCCGGAGGAGCGCGGGCAGCTGATCACGGCCTGGAACGACACCGACCACCCCGTCGCCCCCGCCACCTTCCCGGCGCTCTTCCAGGCCCAGGCCGCCGCCCGCCCCGACGCCGTCGCCCTCGCCTTCGGCGCCGAGCAGCTCACCTACGCCGAGCTGAACGGACGCGCCAACCGCCTCGCCCGGCTGCTCACCGCACACGGCGCGGGCCCCGAGCGGTTCGTCGCGATCGCCCTGGACCGCTCGACCGAGCTCATCGTCGCCCAGCTCGCCGTCCTCAAGGCCGGCGCGGCCTTCCTCCCGCTCGACCCGCGCTACCCGGCCGACCGCATCGCCTACATGCTCGCCGACGCCGCCCCCGTCCTGGTCCTCACCACCGGTGCGGTGGCCGCCGGTCTGCCGGCCGACAGTGCCGTCCCGCGCCTGCTGGTCGAGGACCTCGACACCTCCGGCCACCCGGCGCACAACCTCACGGACGCCGAACCTGGTACCGCCACCGCCCCCACCCCCGACGCCGCCGCGTACGTCATCTACACCTCCGGCTCCACCGGCCGCCCCAAGGGCGTCGTCGTCCCCCACACCGGCCTCGCCTCCCTGATCGAGAGCCAGCGCGAGAGCCTGGCGCCCACCCCCGACAGCCGCGTCCTGCTGTTCGCCTCCCCCTCCTTCGACGCCGCCGTCGCCGAGCTCAGCATGGCCCTGCTCACCGGTGCCCGCGCCGTCCTCGGCACCGCCGACCAGCTGCTGCCCGGCCCGGCCCTGGCCGAACTGATCGCCGAGCAGGGCGTCACCCACGTCACCCTGCCGCCCACCGCCCTGGCCGTCCTGCCCCCCGACGCGCTCGCGCACGTCGAGACCCTGGCCGTCGCCGGGGAGGCCTGCCCGCCCGACCTCGTCGAGCACTGGTCCGCCCGCCTGCGGATGGTCAACGCCTACGGGCCGACGGAGTCCACCGTCTGCGCCAGCATGACCACCCCGCTGTCCGGCCGGATCGCACCGCCGCTGGGCCGGCCCATCCTGAACACCCGGCTGCACGTCCTCGACGCCGCCCTGCGGCCCGTCCCCGCCGGGGTCGTCGGCGAGCTCTACCTCGCGGGCGCCGGCCTGGCCAGGGGCTACCTCAACCGGCCCGGCCTGACCGCCGAGCGCTTCGTCGCCAACCCGTACGACGCCCCCGGCAGCCGGATGTACCGCACCGGCGACCTCGCCCGCCGCCGGGCCGACGGCTCCCTGGAGTACCTCGGCCGCACCGACCACCAGGTCAAGGTCCGCGGGTTCCGCATCGAGCCCGGAGAGATCGAGGCCGCCCTCGTCCGGCACCCCTCCCTCGCCCAGGCCTTCGTCCTGGTCCGCGAGGACCGCCCCGGCGACCGGCGCCTGGTCGGCTACGCCGTGGCCCGGCCCGGCCAGACGGTCGACCAGGCCCTCCTGCGGGCCCACGTCGGCGCGACCCTGCCCGACTACATGGTGCCCTCCGCCGTCGTGGCCCTGGACGCCCTCCCCCTCACCGCCAACGGCAAGGTCGACCGCCGCGCCCTCCCCGCCCCCGACACCGCCGCCTGGCCCGGCGCCGGGCGGGCGCCCGGCACGCCGCAGGAGGAGGTGCTCTGCGGGCTGTTCGCCGACGTGCTCGGGCTCGAACGGGTCGGAGTGGACGACAACTTCTTCGAACTGGGCGGGCACTCGCTGCTGGCCGCCCGGCTGGTCGCGGGGCTGCGGGAGCTGGTCGGCGCGGGCGAGGGGATCGGGGTCCGCACCGTGTTCGAGGCGCCGACCGTCGCCGGGCTCGCCGAGCGGCTCGCCCGGGGGCCGGGCGCCGAGAGCTTCCCCGTCCTGCTGCCGATCCGCACCCGGGGCTCGCGCCCGCCGCTGTTCTGCGTCCACCCGGCCGCGGGCATCAGCTGGGTGTACACGGGGCTGCTGCGCCACCTCGACGCCGAGCAGCCGATCTACGGCCTCCAGGCCCCGGGCCTGGCCGATCCGAGCCACCGCCCTTCCTCCGTCGCGGAGTTGGCGCGCGACTACCTCGCGCAGATCCGCGCCGTCCGCCCCGAGGGCCCGTACGCCCTGCTCGGCTGGTCCTTCGGCGGGGCCGTCGCCCACGCGATCGCCGCGCTGCTGCGCGACCAGGGCGAGGAGGTCCGGCTGCTGGCCCTGCTGGACGCCTACCCGGGCGCCGGCGAGGCCGGGCCCGAGCAGTGGCGGGACGACCCGGCGCAGCTGGCGGTGATCCTCGACTCGCTCGGCCACCCGGCCGGGGAGATCGGCGCCTGGCCCGAGGACGAGGACGGCTACGCCGAGCTGGTCCGGCACGGCGAGGGCCCGCTCGCGGGCCTCAGCGGCGCCGCGGTGGCCCGGGTGGTCGCGGTCTTCCAGGCCAACGCCGAGCTGGCGCACGCGCTCCCGCTGCCCGGCTACGACGGCGACGCGGTGGTCTTCACCGCCGCCAAGGACCGCCCGGCCGACGCCCCCGACCCGGACGGCTGGCGCCCCCACGTGGGCGGCCGGATCGACGTCCACGAGGTGCCGAGCACCCACGGCGCCATGACGGGCCCCGAGGCGCTCGCCGTCATCGGCCCGGTGCTCGCCGCCCGCCTGACCGCCCGACCGGCCTCCTGACCGACCGGCCTCTGACCGGCCTCGCGACCGGCCTCCTGACCCGCCGACTTTCGCATCCCTTCCGACCGCAGGCCACCGACCTGCACCCACCGCGCGGGCCGCACCCGGCCCGCCCACCGAGAAACGGACACCACCATGACCACTGCCGCCATCCCCGACACCTGGCGCGGCGTCACCCCGTCGCCGATCACGTCGACCGACGCCTATAACGGCTTCATCGCCGCCAACGTGATCTTCGCGCTGGACCGGATCGGCGTCCTGGAGAAGCTCGGGCGCGGCGAGCCGCTCTCGGCCGTCGAGGCCACCGCCCAGGGCGGCGACACCGCCCGGACCGAGGCCGTCCTGCGCGCCGCCGCCGACTGCGGCTACGTCAAGGCCGACGGCGCCGCCTACGTGCCCACCGAGGTGGGTCTCGAAGTCGCCGCCGCACGCGGCTACTTCACCTGGGCCGTCGGCGGGTACCACGACGTGTTCGGCCGCGCCGGGCACCTGAGCGCGGGGACGCACCGCTACAGCGAGGACGTCCTGCGCGACGAGGCGATGGTCGCCCTCGGCTCCGCCCAGTGCGACCAGTCGCTGTTCGCCGCGCAGCTGACCGACGTGCTCTCCGGCATCGACTTCCGCACCATCGCCGACCTGGGCAGCGGCACCTCCGCCCGGGTGCGCCGGGTGGTCGGGCAGCGCGAGGGCACCCGGGGCCTGGGCATCGACATCAGCCGCCCGGCCACCGACATCGCCCGCCGCGACATCGCCACGGCCGGGATGCAGGACCGCGTCACCGCCGTCCGGGCCGACGTCCTGGGCCTGCTCGGCACCCAGATCGACAACGACGCCGAAGCCACCGAGGTGGCCGAGGTCGACACCGTGATGAGCTTCTTCCTGCTGCACGACCTGCTGGCCGACCCGGCCACCCGCTCCTCGATCTTCACCCGGATGCGGGAGGCCTTCCCGAAGGCCCGCACCTTCGTGCTCGGCGACACCATGCTGCGCGGCCCGGGCGAGTCCCAGAGCGCCCTGCCGGTCTTCTCGGTCGGCTTCGAGCTGGCGCACGCGATGATGGGCGTGCCGCTGCACACCAAGGAGACGTACGAGGAGCTGTTCACCGACGCCGGGCTGCGGATCGACCGCGTCGAGGCGCTGGCCACCCCGCACTCCTGGCTCTACGTCCTCCAGGCCGACTGATGGCCGCCGCCCCCGCCGCCAGACACCTGCTGGCGCAGAACGAGCACCCGGGCCCGCCGCTGCCGTCCGTCGTGGCCGCCCTGGCCGCGGCCGCCGGCGACCTGCACCGGTACCCGGACTTCCGCCCGCAGCGGATCGAGGGGATCATCGCCGGCTGGCAGGGCGTCCCGGCCGGCCAGGTCGTGGTCGGCCACGGCTCGGCGGGCGTGGCGCTGGACCTCTTCCACGCCGTCGTCGAGCCCGGCGACAACGTGGTGCACTCGGCGCCCTGCTTCGACGCGTACCCGCTGTTCTGCGAGATCGCCCGGGCCGAGGCCCGGGCCGTGCCCCGGGGGGCGGGCGCCCCCCCCCCCCCCCGCCCCGCGCGGGCGGGGCGGGGGGGGTGCGGCGCCCCACGCGCGGGGTGTGGGGGGGCGCGCCCCACCCCCCCCCC